>JBKBIY010000039.1:0-9902 GCA_046294045.1 bacterium
TTTACAAAACTTACTACGTTCTTGGTGGATCCACTCTTTCCAATCATATAGCTATAATAAGTAGTGTATGTGAAAAAGATAAAATAGTTATACCTAGGAATTCTCATAAATCTATTTTTTCAGGAGTTATTTTATCAGGAGCCACTCCTGTTTTTATATATCCACGATATGATTATAATTTCAACATTGATTGTAATATTAATTTTGAAGAAATAAAGTCTTTGATTGATAAGGAAAAAATTTCAGCTATTGTAATTTCTCATCCTACTTATTATGGTTTGGTGTCGGATATAAAAAATGTAGCTGGTTATTTAAATGAAAAGGGGGTATTAGTTATAGTAGATCAGGCTTGGGGAGCTCATTTTAAATTTTATGAAAAATTTCCAATCTGTTCAACCGATACTGATTCCCATATAATTATAATGAGTCCGCATAAAACTTTAACAGCTTTTACTCAAGCTTCAGTATTACACTTAAACCATTCCTTGGTAAAAAAATTTCCTCATTTGGTTCCTAAAATCCATCAAACTGTGCTAATGTTAAATTCCACTAGTCCATCTTCTTTACTGTTTTTCTCTCTTGATTATACCCAGTTTATTCTTAATAAAAAGAAAAATTTATTTAAAAAAGTGTATAATCTAGCTATGTATACCCTAGAAGGTTTGAAGAGGATTGATCCTGAAATTGTATTTGAAAATGATGACAAAACAAAAATAGTTATAAATTTATCAAAATATGGTATTTCAGGTTATGAATTAGAGGAAATTTTGTTTGAAAAATACAGAATACAAGTTGAAATGTCTGATATTTTTAATATTCTTATACTTGTAACTTTAGGAGACGGGAAAAAAGAAATGGATTACTTATTAGGAGCTATAAAGCAAACTTTAGACGATGTAAAAAACGGTTTTATAAAACCTAAAAATCTTATAAGAAAGATAACGGAGTATCCTGATTGGCCAGAGTTAATAATTCCTCCTAGGCAAGCTTACATCTCTCAAACTGAAGAAGTTGAACTTCAAAACAGTATTAACAGGATGTCGGCAGAGATAATAACAACTTATCCTCCTGGTATTCCAATTCTTATACCCGGAGAAAAAATTACTAAGCAAATAGTTAAATATATAGAACATGAAATAAACTATGGTACCAAAATAACGGGAATACATAACATCAAAGAAAGAAAAATTAGGGTTGTTAAAGAATAATCACAAGTTTTATTGCAGAGTTTATATTGTTAAATATCCTAAAAAGCTTTTTGTTAGAAATTTTACATTTATTTCAAGTAAATCTTTAGTATTGGTTATTTCATAAAATTCGGGTGTAAAGGTTGCAAATAGATTTTGGGATATTAAAATTTTCAAAAAATCGAGAAACGACAAATTTTTAAAATTGTTTTCTAAAAGGATTGATGAGACATCTCTATTTAAATTTATCAAGCTTATTCCTGTATATAAATTTAATGTTTGTAAATTCTCTAGATTTTTGGTAAATCCTTCAACTTTATAAAAGTTTGCAAACTTTTTTATATTGAAATGTGTTAATGTTTTTAGGTTGTTTTCTCTTAAGGAGTTTAAGTTTATGCGGTGAAGTAGGATGTAATTGTAAGGATAGTCTAAAATAGATAGAATTGTTTGTTCTAAATTTGGAATGATTGAATCGGCATTTAAAGTTATTAATTTGTTATATCTTAGGATACTGTATTTAAGTTTGTTTATTGTACCGATATGCCCTAAAGGTGTATGTTCAAAAAGGAATTTTATTTTTTCTTTTTTTGTTAACCATGGATAATTTTTAAGAATATGTTTATAAATTTTATCAGCTGATTTATGGAGGTTAATGTATATTATGAAGTTTTTTAGGTTAGCATATTCGGAGAGTTTTATAATTGATTTTAGGTTATAGTCTAGGGGGGTTGATTTAAGGACGGGTGATAAAGGTTTGGGAAAGTTTGCGTTTAATCTGCTACCTATTCCAGCACTAAAGAGTATAAAAAATACATTCATTTGTTTTTCTTCTCTTTTATTTTTATAGCAAGTAATTCGGATTGTGCAACGGTTAACAAGTATTCTTTAGTGTGGTAATTTATTAACAGTTTTTTTAAAACTTCAGCTTTTGAAGGATTGGAAAATATTATTATTTCTTTACCGCTTTTTAAAGCTTTATCTATGCTATATTCTACGGTATCTATTGTTTCTTTTTCAAATTCCTTTTTGTTTATATCATATTTGTTTAATACATACCATAAATCTTGAGTTTTGGGGACATTGTTTAAGTAAAGGTTATAGAAGCTTATGGTGGAAATGTCGCCTAGCATCATTAATTCTTTGTTTTTTATTTTGCTAAGTAATTCCTCTTGATTAGGAAATATAAAAGGTAAATTGCTTATTAGCAAACCATAAAAGATTATTACTTTTAGGAAGGTTGATATAAAAATTAGTTTTTTATTGTATCTAAAGATTAAAAAATAAATGGGAATGAATGCAGAGTATAAAATTAGGATACTATTTTTTAGTTTGACAAAAGTTGGGGGAACTTCTAAAAAAAACAAGATCAAAGGTATTATAAATGAAGCAAATACCCAATACTCAACATTTTTCACTTTTTCTTCCCTTATTTTCTCGATAAAAAAAGTAATGAGAATTGAAAGCGGCACTAAGGAAGGCATAATATAATGGTGTACTTTACCTGTTGATAAACTATAGAAAATTATAACCATTCCAAAGTAAATCCAAAGGAAGTTTAACCGAAGGAAGTTTCGTTTTTTATCAATAAGTAATTCTTCCACTTTTTCTTTTTTAAGGTATGCTCTAAGTGCGGTTACAACAAACAAGATAGATAATTCTATAAAAGGTAGGGTGTTTAATATAATAACGGGCAAATAAAAATAAAATGGGTTAGGGTGCATATTTGAGCTACCTGTGAACCTACCAAAATTATGTACCCAAAAGAAATTATACAAAAATTCTCCTTTTGTTTCTATCCCAACAACTATGAACCAGCTAAAACCTATCAGCAAGCCCACTAAAACATAAACAGTATTTTTAAAAAGAATTTTAATAAACTCTAAATTCTTCTCAAATAATAGAAATACTGTTATTACCAAAAAAACTACTATAATGGTTACTATACCTTTGGATAGGGTTCCTAATCCTATGCTTACCCAAAATAGGAAATTCCATGTTTTAAGAAAATAAGGGTTATTTGTTTTGTTGTTATTAAATTGATGATAAATTTTGAAAAATGCTAATAAGGAAAAGTTTATAAATAGTGATAATAAAGGTTCGGGGACAAAAGCTTTGGATTCAATAAATATGTTTACCATTGAAACATACAAGAACACTGCAAAGTAACGACATATTTTTTCAAGTAAAAAGTATTTACTTAGTTCAAATACTATCAATCCTGACAAGGTAGTAGATACTACTGATACTATTCTAAAAGATAGTTCTATATTTTCGTAGTTAAAAATTTTTAAGAAATTATAGATTAGTATTGCGCTATAATATAGTAGTGGGGGTTTATCGTATCTAATTTCTCCGTTGTAATATGGTACTATGTAGTTTCCAGATTTCATCATGAAAAGGGTAGCATAAGCGTTTCTTGCTTCATCGGGATAAGTTAATAGCATTAAATCGATGCCCCACATCAAAAAAAGAAATACCAAAACGAAAAAGAATATTTGAAATACTTTTTCTTTTTTCATATTTACAAGTTTTTACGTTTTATATAAATAAGTGAGAATATGATGGTACTGAATATAATTGAAAGAGTAAAGAAGTAACCGTATTTCCATTTTAGTTCAGGCATGTATTCAAAATTCATCCCGTAAATACTTGCTATAAATATTGCTGGTACAAAGATGGTATTTATTATTGTTAATAATTTTATACCTTGATTAAGTTTTGCGTTTTGAAATGAAAAGTGAGTTTCCAGAAGGTAAGATAAAAAGTTATTAAGGTTATCTACAAATTCAATAGTTTTATGAACATGGTCAATTAGATCTTGGATGTAGTACCTCATTTTTGGGGTAAAGTAGAATAGTTTTAATTTATAAACTGTTTCAAGTAGATTTAGGAAATCTTTTTTTATTATACCAAGATTTACTCTGCAGAAGTACATTATTTTTAGGTCCGTATTTTGTTGTTCAAAAATTTTTCCTTCTATTTCTATAAGGTAGTTTTCTATATCTTCAAGGAAAGCAAGGTATTTATCTACTGTAAGGTCTATAAGGTAATAAAGGAAAAATTCTATTTCATTTTCTTTTAATTGTTGGATATTATTTCTTAAGTGATCTAGGTTATCTCCTTCTATTCCTTCTTGGAAGATGATAATTAAATTTTTGTAGGAAAGGATGCTAAATTGTTCGTAAATTTTAGGGATAGAGGAGGAAAAAATTTCGTTTATAGTTTCTTTTATTGGTACTTTTATAACTATAAAATTCAGTTCATTTCTTTTTTCTATTTTTATTCTTTGATCTGTATTAAGTATATCTTCTATCATTAGTTCATCGAAATTTGGGATAATTTTTTTTATTTCTTCGGTTATTTGTGAAACAAATGGGGTATCAATATTTATGATGTAATTGTATTCAGTTTTAAGATTTTTTAGTTCTTCTTCAAAGGTTTTGAAATTTTCTATATTTTTTAGGTAGTATTCGTTAGTGTTGAATTGAAATATTTCAATTTTTCCTTTTATTTCTTTTTCTACGGGGGGTTCAGATTTTTTCTTTTCTTGAATGAATTTAGTAGGTAGTTTACCTACCTTGTTTTTTCTGTTAGTAAGAAGTTTTATATGTTTAAAAGTTCGTAATTTAGGGAATTTGGGATATTTTTTTGCGTTTTTGTAATCCCCTGTTTTGTAATCTTCCATATAGATAAAATTTTCTTTTTAAATCAATTTCCTTCCTTTGATTTAATTGGTAGAAAATAAAAAAGGTAGAAAATAAAAAAGTAAAATAAGGAGGTGAGAGAATATGAGTAAAATAAATAGAATATTCTATATAGCGGCGATAATGGTAATGATATCATTATCTGTATTTCTTAGTGGATGTTTTAAAGGATCATCGCAAGGTAGATTGAATCCTATTCTTCTTGGAGGGGGGAGTCTTGTAGGTCAACAGGAACAATTAGAACTTTATGGAGTTATTCCCTTTGATGATATATCTGACAATCCTGGAGTTATAGAAATAAATAATACTCATTTTGGAGGAGTGGATGATAGAAATTATAGAATAAATGGCGGACTTCCTTTTGAGTTTTATTTATTAGGAAGGAAGTTTGATGCTGGTAGAAATCTTACCGTAGATATAAATGGCTATATTTCTTTTGATGATGATATACCTAGTCTTTTTGTTAACACAAATATTAATAATATACTTAATAACTATGATTCATTTATAGCTCCTTTTTGGGACGATCTTTACATAGTGGATACAACTAAACACAAAGTTTGGTACATTATTGAAGGAACAGCTCCTAATAGAAGGCTTATAGTTCAGTGGTATATGTCAGGTTTCTCAAACACAGATAATCAAGTAGTCTTTCAAGTAATATTATTTGAAGGTAGCAATGAAATAGAATTTCTTTACACTTGGATGAGAGATGTTAACTCTAATGATTCTTCTGGCAGTGCAGCTAATCCTACAGGTTCAAGTGCTACTATTGGTGTTATTTCTGGAGCAGATGGTTACCCTAATGGTCTTCAAAAAATATACAGTGTAAATACAGCAGTAATACCAACTATACCTGCAGGTCAAGCTTTTTACGTATATTTTGCACCTACCAATTCAATAGCCTCGGATTATCAGATACAAACAGGATTCGTAAATTCAAATTTAGATCCTTCATCACTTAATGTTCTTCCAAATTTATTAATTAACGAATTGCCCAAGTATGAAAATAAAAAAGAAGAAAATAATAGATAAAAGTAAAGTAAGAGGAGGCGAAAAATATGATATCTGTAGTACTAAGAAAAATATTAAGATTCTCTATTTTGATCACTATTTTTACATTGATGATATCTACAGCCTCTGAAAGAATAAATAACAATATTGAATTATCTATTGGTTATAATGCAGCTACCTTGAAAACTTCTTTAGCTAAGTTTAGTTTTTCTCCTCTAGTTATTGACTTAACAACTAAATTAAACCAAAAACTAAATTTTTCAATAAATTATACTTTTGGAGAAGGAGACAAAATAATAGAACAAAATGAATATGACTTAAAGTGGAAGCAATGGGGTGGTAGCTTTGATTACAAAATTCTTAATGACGATAAATCATTATGGGTATCCTTATTATACAGAGAATTTGGTATTAAGTCAACCTGGAGAAATGAAGTAGATGAAGACAGTTGGAAAGGTATAGGATTAGGCTTGTCTTTTAGACCAAAAATTAGAGAAAATCTATACGGTAAAATAGGTATAAATTATTTCCCTTTTTTAAGTGGAGATATTTCAAATTACAAGAACTTTGAAGTAACAGGTCAAGTAGAATATGTACTAAAAAATAATAAAAATTCTCTACTATTACACTACACTAATCAAAATTTAACATCTTTAACACAAAACATAGGAGATATAAAAGTAAATCAATTAGGTATTAGTTTCAAAACAAAATTTTAAATCCTTAAGATTAATTAACGGGTTAAAATTTTACGGGTTAAAATTTTTAGGAGGTGGTTCTAAAAAACCACCTCCTTCTTTTTGAAGGAAAAAATGAAAAGTAAAATTAATTATATATTTCTAATACCTAAAAACATATGAGAAATTTTTTGAAAAAGAATGTTTTTCGGGTTTTGTTTAAATTTGTCTTATTTTTTATAGCTGTTTTAATTTTAAGTAATGCTGAAAATGAAAAAACTAACAAAATAGGTTTAACATTTAGTTTAGGAATAGAGAGAATAGAGCAAAGATTTGCAGGGGTAAATTTTGAATTTTTTGCTCCACGAATATCTCTTGACACAAAAATCACCCCTGATTTCAATCTTAAATTCAGATATAAATGGCAAACTTCATATAAATACGATAATAACCAAGAATATAAACTTAACTGGGGAGACTTTAAAATTACAGCTGAAAATAAATTTTGGAATGAACAAAATCAATCAATATGGTTCTTATTAATATATCGAGTATCTAACACTCAGATTTCATCCCTTTCCATAAACAGAAAAAACCTAAGAAAAGAAATAGGTATAGGCTTAGCCTATAAAAATAAGCTAAATAAAAACTTAAATGGTGAAATAGAAGTAAATTACTATCCTGAAAGAGACTCTTTTAGAACAAATCTAAAACTTGAATACTTATTACCTGCTACTAAAAACTCAATAGTTTTTACTTTTAAAGATGATGATTTGTTTGGAATAAGATACAAGATACCAATTGATTACTAGATTAATAAGATTTTTTGATTATATAACGATTATATAACGATTATATAACGCGGGTAATTTCTTCTAAGCTGGTTATTCCTTTTTGTAGTTTTTCTAAAGCGTCGTGGATTAAAAATTTTTGATTTCTTTCTTTAAAAAGTAGTTTTTTAATTTTGTTTTCTGAGAATTTTTTTTCGGTTATCATTTCTTTTAGGTAGCTATCGAAGATTAGTACTTCTGCTATGGAGGTTCTACCGAAGTATCCTGTCCAGTTACATAGTGGACATCCACTAGGTTCAAAAATTTCATCAATCGTTATGTCCTCTTGTATAATGTCTTTTTCTTCTGTGTTTAAATGGGTGATGGTATTTATTAGCGTTTCTTTATTTATTTTTTTCTTTTTTTTGCAGTTATTACATAAGGTTCTTACCAATCTTTGATTTATAACTCCGATTAAGGAGGAGAATAGGTATTCTTGGTTTACGTTCATTTCTTTCATTCTGGTTATGGAGGATATGGCGTCATTAGCGTGAATTGTGGTTAATACGAGGTGTCCTGTTAGAGAGGCTTGGACTGCTATTCTTAAAGTTTCTTCATCTCTTATTTCTCCAACTAGTATTATATCAGGGTCTTGACGGAGAATGTATTTAAGGGCGTTATCAAAGGTTAATCCTATTTTTTCGTTAACTTGTACTTGTGTAATGTTTTCAAGTTCGTATTCTATGGGATCTTCTATTGTTACGATGTTTTTAGATTCCAGATTTAATTCTTTAAGGATAGAAAATAGGGTAGTGGTTTTACCGGCTCCTGTAGGCCCAGAAACAACTACAAAACCATAAGGTTTTCCTATTATTTGATAAATTTTTTTAACATTTTCTTGATTAAACCCAAGCTTTGATATGTCGAGGATAGTTTGTTTTTTGTCAAGTATTCTTATTACCACTTTTTCTCCGTATTTTGAGGGTAAGGTAGAGATTCTAAGGTCATACTCAGAATTTCTTGTTTTTACGGTTAAGTGCCCATCCTGTGGTAATCTATGCTCCGTTATGTCCAATGAAGCTATTATTTTTATTCTACTTACTACTTCTGGAAGTTTTTCTAATGGAAATTCTAAACCTTTATAAAGTACTCCATCTATTCTGTATCTTACTCTAACATTTTTTAAGGTAGGTTCTATGTGGATATCGGTTGATCTGTAGGTTATTGCTTGTTTGAATATGGTTTCTACGAGTTTTATTATTCCTGGTTGTGATTCGGTTTCGTCTAGATTGATTATGGATATTAATTCTTCAGCTTCTGCAGGGAGTTCTGTTTTTATTTCTTGTAATACTTCTTTTACTGTTATTTTATTTTCAAGTTCTTGAAATATTTTTTCAAATCCTGTTTTTGAAATTACGGCTATTTCTATGTTTATGGTATTTAGATATTCTCTTGCTACGTTTATTGATTCACTGTCAAGAGGATCAACCATTCCAATTTGTATTATAGAGTATTCATCTTTTTTTATGGGGATAAATTTGTATTGATAAATAATTTTGGGGGGGATTTTAAGGGAAAGCTCTTCATCTATGTTGGTGTTAAGGATATCTATGTAGGGAATGTTTAGGGATTCTGCTAAAGCTCGGGCTAAATCTTCTTCTGTTATAAATCCTATTTCTACTAATATTTCTCCAATTCTTTTGTTAGGGTATTTAGTTTTTTGGTATTCTAGAGCCTCTAGGATTTGCTCATTTGTAACTAATCCTTTCTCAACTAATACTTGCCCTATTAATTTTTTCTTTACATTAAGCATATTTTATTTTTGAATTATTTGGGTTTTTTATTATCTATAAACTACGGTTATTCTTATTGTATTACTTTGATCATCTATTCTATCAAAAGTGTATCCGTTTAAAGTGTTAAACGGTGCTAAATTGGAGTTAATTCTGTTAAGATTTATTGAAGAAGGTACTAAGAACTGCACTATACCATTAAAAGGACTATTTGTTTTGTAAACGTAGAAGGAAGAATATCTTCTTATAGTGTTGTATGCTCCCATTTGTCTTAGATTTTTGTTTTCAAAACCATCATCATCACTTTCATCAAATTTAAATATTCCCTTATCAGTAGACATACCATTATTTGGATTTCTATCTATTTGATTTAGATTTATACCATCGAAACCAAAGTGAACATTGTTATCAATGTCCAGTAAAAGTGCGATATTAAATATTTCTAAGGTAGTATTAAAATCCTCTTGTCCATTTATGTTTTCTACTATTTGTCTACCATTTGAAGTTGAAGCTCTTACGATATTTCTCCAAGCATTATTAAACCTTTGATCGAGAAGCTTTACAAATAGAAAAGATTTTCCATAGTTTTCAAATAAAGGGTTAGAAACAATAAGAGGAGTGTTATCGGGATTCGTTAGAAATTCTCTTATAGATTCTATTCTTACATCGTTGTTATTTGGGCTAAAATATCCACATAATTCTTCGGCATAAGATGCTATTCCTTCTTCTATCCAAGCATCTTTATTACCAATTGAAG
>JBKBIY010000003.1:0-26982 GCA_046294045.1 bacterium
AAGGATTATATTGCTAAACCTAAACCAAATGGTTATCAGTCTCTGCATACAGTTGTTTATAACGGTTATCCAATAGAATTTCAAATAAGAACATGGAATATGCATTATACTGCCGAATTTGGAGTAGCCTCCCATTGGAAATATAAAGGAATTCAATCACTAGGAGAAATAGAAAAAATACTAAATCATTGGAAAAAAGAGTTAGAAAGAATAGAGAATATAGAAACAGAAAAAATACCTGAAGAAATCTTACAAGAAAATATATTTGTTTTTACTCCAAAGGGAGATTGTATAGATCTGCCAACAGGTTCTACTCCTTTAGATTTTGCCTATAGAATCCATACTGATATAGGAAATAAATGTCAAGCTTGCAAAGTTAACGGTAAAATTGTGCCTTTAGATTATCAATTGAAAAGTGGAGATATTGTGGAGATAATTACCTCCAAAAACGCTTCTCCTACTCCAGAATGGTTAAAAATAGTAAAAACTAACTACGCTAAAAATAGAATAAAACAATTTTTAAAACAAAAGAATAAAAAAGAATACGTTGAAAGAGCTAAAGAAATAATTTTTTCTTCATTAAAGTCTCTAAAACAAGATTTGAAGGATTCTAAAGATTTAGAAATTCAGAAAATAATAAATCAAATTTTTGAAAAATACTATAAAAATGCTTATCGAGACGAAGAAGATCTATTACTAGCTATAGGTATAGGTAATGTAAAGAGTGAAGCAATACATTCCAAAATCAAGCAAATTTTAAATATTCCAAGTGAAGGATCTAAAGAAACAAATAAAATAAGAATTTCGGATCAATCAAAAATCAGTAATATTTTAACTTTGGAGGACAAGGTATTTTACAAGTTTGCTAAATGTTGTAATCCTTCTTTTTCTGATCCAATTGTAGGCTATGTAACAAGAGGAAATGGAATATCGATTCATCATAAAGAATGCAAAAATGTAAAAAATCTTAATGGGCAAATTATAGATTTAAAATGGGAAGAAATAAAAGACAAAAAACTTCTTAGTTTATCATTAGTTGCACTAGACAGAAAAGGGTTGTTAAAAGATATACTAGATATCTTATCTTCCAAGACTGTAAATCTTGTTTCAATCGATGCTAATGTTTCTGGTAAACTAGCTAATATTAAACTTATAATAGAAGTACCAAAAAATTTGAATGTAAACAAATTAAAAGCTGAACTTTATAAAAGAGTCTCAGATATAACTGAAATAAAGGTATAAATTATTTTTTTATAGTATTTATTATTGTAAGTTAGAATGAGTGTAAAAAAGAGTAAAGATAGGATTAAACTTTATAACTATAGAGTTTATAACTATGTTGCTTATGATGAGCAAGGTAATAGATATGCTGGATTAATTGAAGCTAATTCTGAAAAAGAAGCTATAAGAATATTAAAAAGTAGTGGATATAGAAATATAAAAGCTAAGGAACTATCTAAGTTCTTGTATTATCTTATTTCTATTTTCTATAGAATTTCTAGGCAAGAGGTAATGTTGTTTACTAGACAAGTTGCAGAGATGCTAAAAGCCGGGTTTCCTATTGCAAGACTTTTTGATGTTATTGCTCTTTCTACTCATAACAGAAAACTTGCACTTATATGCTTGGTTATAAAGGAAAATTTAAAAGCAGGTAACGCAATGAGCGCTGCTTTAAAAAGATTTACAGATGTGTTTAGCCCAATATATATAGGGCTTGTAAAAATAGGAGAAAGAACAGGACAATTATTTGACGTTATGGATGAATTAGCTAAATATCAAGAGGAAGAGTTCAAAATAAGATCAAAATTAATATCTTCTCTTGTATATCCACTATTTGTTATAATTATTAGCGTTTTAATAGTTTGGGGGTTAATTGTTTTTATTTTTCCAAAATTGTTTGAGATAATGCAAGGTTTTGATGCCCCTATACCTCTCTTAACACAAATTTTATTAAAAATATCTGAAATATTATCAAATCCTTTTATTATGTCAGTGGCTTTTGTAACTTTGTTTATTTTGGCTTTAATTTTTGGCCTTTTTAATGAGATTTCTCCCACTTTTAAAATGAAGGTTGAAAATTTTTTATTTTCTATTCCGTTTTTTGGGAAAATTTTACATAAAATTTATGAATTAAGGTTTGCAAGAGCATTACTATTGGTTTTAAGAAGTGGGATGTCTTTTTTGGAAGGTTTAAGGAATCTCGAAGAATCTTTTGATAGTGGAACAATGAAAAATACTGCTATAAAAATTCAAAGGTATCTTAAGGAAGGAGAGTATTTAACAGTAGCTCTTCATAAAAGTGGATTCTTTTCTCCATTTTTTATTGATATGGTAAAAACTGGTGAGGAAACGGGTGAACTTGATAAGATGTTAGAAAAATTGTGTTACAATCTCGAATTTGAAATAAGAACGAAAATAGATACACTTTTATCTCTTTTTGAACCTGCTTTGATAGTTATATTAGGAGTGGTTGTTGGATTAATTTTGTTTGCGGTATTTTTACCTGTAGCAAGTATTATAAGTACAGTTGTTAGAACTTAGTAAATAAGAAGGTATTATTTTAAGAGTATATAATAAGATAATAGAGGCGACGTAGCCAAGTGGCAAGGCAGGGGCCTGCAAAGCCTTGATTCCCGGGTTCGAATCCCGGCGTCGCCTTGCAAAACCCCACCTAATGAATAAAAAAATATTAACCCTCCTTATAGCTATAATTATAATCCAGCAATCTTATATCATAACAACTTCTCAGCGGGCTTACACCGACCATGAAGAAAAAGTTATAGGTGCCGTAGAAAAAATAAAAAGATCAGTCGTTAGAATAGATGCTTGGTCAGCTGAAGGAAAACCTAAAGAGTTAGGTTCTGGAGTAGTTTTTTCTCCCGAAGGACATATTATTACTAATGCTCACGTTATAAAAGATTCTGAAAATATAAATGTAACTTTTTTTGATGGTAAGAAAAAGGCAGCTGTTCTTATTGATTATTCTGATCAATACGATATAGCTGTTTTAAAGGTTGATCCGGTTGGGGTAAATATGGTCCCTGCGGAGTTTGGAGATGCTTCTAAATTAAGGCTGGGACAAACAGTTATTGCAGTAGGTAATCCACTTAACTTTGGCTGGACCTGTACTATTGGTATTGTTAGTGGACTAAATAGAAACATAAGAGCGGATAACAGAATATATGAAAATCTTATTCAAACTGATGCGGCAATTAACAGAGGTAATTCTGGGGGACCTTTGATAAATTTGGCAGGACAAGTCGTAGGTATAAATACTTTAGTTTACAGGGGTAGAACTTCTGCAGAAGGTGTAGGGTTTGCTATAACTTCAAACAAAGCTAGGTTTGTAGCTAATGATATATTAAAAGGAAGAGTTTTGATACCTCAAAGAGCTTGGTTAGGGGTTCAACCTATAGAGATAACTCCAGAAATTGCTCAAAAGTATGCTTTACCTGTTAATTATGGAATATATGTAAAATCGGTTTTTCCTGATAGCCCTGCTGAAAAATACGGAATATCACCAGGTGATATAATAACCAAATTAGACGATAAAATAGTAGATAGCGTAGCAAAGTTTAACGCAATTATAGAATCTAAAAAACCTGGTGAGTTTATAAAGGTAACATTTTATTCCAATAATGTTGTAAAAGTTGTAAATGTTAAATTGGAAGTTAGAAGTAGGTAAGAAAATCGCCTGCTGAAGGGGCGAAAAACAAATACCCCAGCCTGGAAAAAAAAACCAGCGTCAAACACATATGCTAATTCAAACAAATTTTGAGTATTTCTTTATATTTTTCACCGCTCTGTTTGCAATAATTTTTGCAATATTTAATTTGATAATCCCTTTGATTATCGCTCCTAAAGATTGGGAAGAGAAAAATGAAGTATTAAAAAAATTTAAAGAATGGAGAAACTTTCCTTATGAATCTGGTGAAATAAATCCTATCCCTGCTAGGTTTCAATACAACATACACTATTACATGTACGCTTTGTTGTTTGTAATCTTTGATATTGAGGTATTATTTTTTATTCCTTGGGTACTTACCTTAAGTTCAACAGGCTGGATTACTTTAATTGAAATGTTTATATTTGTAGTTTTGTTATTGGTAGGGTTGTATTATGCTTTAGAAAGGGAAGGGTTAAAGTGGAGGTGAAATGTTGTGAATTTTGATATAAAGAGTAGATCAGAGTTACCTATACCTTCTTCTGGTTATGAGGTTATTCCTAGATTAAAAAGAATTCCTACTTTGAAAGAGTATTCCATAAAGGATAAGGTGCCGGTGTATTTGGAATCTTTGCCGGGGGGGCAGTTAATTTTAACAAAGGTGGATGATGTTCTGAAATGGTCAAGATCCGGTTCTTTGTGGTATCTTTTATTTGGTCTTGCTTGTTGTGCTATAGAGATGATGGCTACAGGGGCGTCGAGATTTGATTTTGAAAGGTTAGGTATGCCTTTTAGGGCTTCTCCAAGGCAATCTGATTTAATGATAATAGCGGGTACCATAACTTGGAAGATGGCTCCTAGAGTAAGGGTGTTGTATGAGCAGATGCCTCATCCTAAGTATGTTATAGCAATGGGTACGTGTACCATAAGGGGTGGACCTTATGTTTATCAATGTTATTCTGTATTACCAGGAGCTGATGTGATAGTTCCTGTGGATGTGTATGTTCCGGGTTGTCCTCCTAGACCAGAAGCCCTGTTACATGGTTGTATGGTACTTCAAGAGAAAATAAGAAGAGGAAATGAGAAAAAGGAATAATAAAAAAGCAGTAAAAAGGGATTTAAGAGGATATTTAAGAAGGAGATTTAGGAATTTAAGAGAATATAATAATAGTGATCCAGCGTAGCTCAGGAGGTAGAGCAGGTGCCTGTTAAGCACCGGGTCGCAGGTTCGAGTCCTGCCGCTGGAGCTCCCTAAAATCAATTTATAATCCATCGACCCCTAAATCCGTAACTAAAATGACAGAAATAATAAATTTCTTCAAAACATTTAATTTTAATATAACAACAAAAGGGCATATATTTGTAATTTCAGGATTTTCAGGAGTAGGTAAAGGAACAATAATAAAAGAAATTTTATCAAGAAATTCTAATTTTTATTTTTCAGTTTCTTATACCACTAGAAAAAAAAGAACAAATGAAATAGAAGGGGTTGATTACTATTTTGTTACACGAGAAATTTTTAAAGAAATGATACTTAAGGATAAATTTTTAGAATGGGCTATAGTTAATGATGATTTCTATGGTACTCCCAAGGATGTAGTACTTGATAAAATAGAAAAGAATATAGATGTAATTCTTGATATTGATGTCAAGGGAGCTATACAGGTAAAAAGTAAGCTTCCTAATTTAACGACTCTTATTTATATTATTCCTCCTAGTGGTCAAGAGCTTTTAAACAGGCTTTATAAAAGAAACACTGAAAATCAAAATGAAATAACTAAAAGAATAACAACTTCTCTAATTGAAATTAACTATATAAGTGCTTATGATTATATAGTTATAAATGATAAGTTGGAAAAGTGTATAGAGGAAGTGGAAGAGATTTTTAGGGTACAGAAAAGAAGTTCAAAAGTAAGGATGTTATCAATTACCGCTAGCAAGGAAGCGGAATAATAAATATCCTTGCTTTTAAATAGGAAAAAACTATGTTCTATCCTCCAAATGATGAACTTTTAAAAAAGACTCCAAATGAATCAAGATTTGTGCTTATAAATGCAGCAAGCATACGAGCTAAAAAAATTATCGAAAATCAACTACTAATACCTATGAATTACAAATTAAACAAACCTTTTGAAAGGGCACTTGAAGAAATATATCACGATAAAGTTAAAATAATATTAAAAGAAGACACTAAAAAAGAAAATATTCTTAAATTAATAGCGGATCCATACATACCTTCATGAAATTTCTTTTTTTGCTTTATAAGGATCTCATTTTGATGTCTAAGTCCAAGTTTATACTTATATTTTTGTTAAGTATTACAGTTTTTTACTTTTTTGTAGAATATATGACAAAGATCCAAGTAAAGATAAATTTAATTTCTTCTGAAAATACCAAACAATTGGTAAAGGATTATTTAAGCAATTATAAAAATGACAAAATTATAATAAATTCTGAAAAACCAGATATAATAGTAAAAATAGATGATCAAGGGGATTATTGGATAGTCGATATTAAAATTAACTCTTATGGATATGCACGAATTGTTCCTTTGTTAAATATTTTAATGTACAAAATTTTTTTTATTCAAAAAGGATTGACAGATCCTATAAAAATTAATGTTCAAGGAGTTTCAATGGAAAACTATAATAAAATTATTTTTTCTATGGTTTTAAATATGGTCTTTTGGGGGTTATTGTCTTATGTTTCTTCTGAAATAATTAGAGACAAATTAAAAAAAACAGCTTTAATTTTTGATAATGTTAATCTTAGTATTTTATCTAAATGTGTGGTAGTAAGTTTATTGTTTTTTGTACTTTTTTCTTTATACAATTTTTGGTTTAGTGGAAAAATTGAAGCAGTTAATATTTTACTTTTGGCTATATTTTTTTTAGGGTTATGTTATATTTACGGAGTATTATCTTGGTTTGTTAGGAACGTTCATTTAATGAGTATAATTAATTTGATGGTTGGTTTTACAATAATTTTGTATCCTATATTAGGGAGCAAGAATGTTTTTGAAGTTGTAAATTTAAATCTCCTTTTTGTTTTGTTTTTTATTTGCCTGATTATTGGTATCATTGTGTGGAAAAAAAATAGTTATTTACAAAAAATCGTATGGGAGTAAGTTATGAAGGAGATAAAAGAATTACAAAACGATAGTGATCTTTCTTTAAATTTGTTTTTATTACAAAAAGATGAACTTTTAGAGATAGCTAAAGCTGTAGAATTAAAAATTAATTCTAAATCTACTAAGGAGGATATTATAAAAGCTATTTTGGAATATGAGGCTCAGGTAACTGGTTTTGAAAAAGTCGAGGGTACCCTTGAAATTCTTGAAAATTATGGATTCTTAAGGAAGGATTTTTATAATCCATCCCCTGAAGATGTGTATGTTTCAATGAATATAATAAAAAGATATAATTTACGAACTGGGGATTATGTAATTGGATGGGCAAGACCTCCGAAAGAAAATGAAAAATACAGAAATCTTCAAAGAATTCTTAAGATTTCTAATTTTACTCCTGATGAAATTCAAAAAAGACAAACTTTTGAAAAACTTGTACCTATTTTCCCTAATGAAAAACTAAAATTGGAAATACCTAATGATATTTCTCTAAGGATAATAGATCTTTTTACTCCTATTGGTAAGGGGCAGAGGGCTTTGATAGTTGCTCCTCCTAGAGCAGGAAAAACTACTCTACTTAAAAAAATAGCTCAAGCAGTAAATAAAAATAATCCAGAAGTTTACGTTATAGCTTTGCTTGTTGATGAAAGACCTGAAGAGGTCACCGATATTTCAAGATCAATTAAAGCTGAGATAGTTAAATCCACTTTTGATGAAGTACCGGAAAAACATTTAAAAGTTGCTGAATTAGCTATAGAAAAAGCTAAAAGTATGGTGGAATTAGGTAAAGATGTACTTATCATAATGGATAGTTTAACTAGATTAACTAGGGCATGTAACTTGGTTTTACCTCCTACAGGTAGGACGCTATCCGGTGGATTAGACACTTCTGCTATTTATAAACCTAAAAAATTCTTCGGAGCAGCCAGAAAAATAGAAAACGGTGGAAGCTTAACAATCGTCGCTACGGTACTCGTTGAAACAGGTAGTAAAATGGATGAAGTAATATTTGAAGAATTCAAAGGTACAGGAAATATGGAACTACACTTATCAAGAATATTAAGTGAAAAAAGAATATTCCCTGCAATCGATATAAATAAATCAGGTACAAGACACGAGGAATTACTGCTAGATAATGAAACTTTACAAGTGGTTTGGACTTTAAGAAGGCTTATGAATAAACTTGATCCAGAGGAAGCAGTCCAGAAAATCATAGAATATATGAAAAAAACCAAAGATAATAAGGAATTTATATATTTCATGAAGAAGCAGATGAATGTATAAATGAATATTTGGATATTCAATCATTATGCTATAACTCCTAATTATCCTGGTGGTACTAGACATTTCGATTTTTCAAAAGAACTTATAAAAAAAGGGCATAAAGTTACCATTTTTGCTTCAAGTTTCCATTATATGCTTCTTGAAGAAACTAAAAAGTATGAAAGAAGTTTTTTTATTGAAGAGGATTATGAAGGGGTTAAATTTGTATGGATAAAAACTCCTGGTTATAAGAAAAGCGATTGGAGAAGAGTTATAAATATGTTAGTTTATTCATTTAGGACTTATTTTGCGGCTAAGGTTTTGGGAAAGAAAGAGAAACCCGATGTTATCATAGGTTCTTCTGTTCATCTTTTTGCCCCTTTGGTAGCATATTTTCTTAGCAAGTTTTATAAAACTCCTTTTATTTTGGAAATAAGAGATCTTTGGCCAAAGGTTTTAATAGATCTGGGAATTAGTAAATATCATCCTTTTATAATCTTACTTGCTTGGATTGAAAAATTTTTGTATAAAAGAGCTCATAAAATTGTTTCTTTGGTAGACAGGATTAGTGAATATTTAGCTCAATATGGTATAAGTGAAAATAAAATTAGTTTAATTCCTAACGGAATTAGTATAGGAAGATTAAACAAGAGTTTTAATTTGGAAAAATCAAAAAAAGATGAAAATGAAATAATAGTGTGTTATGCAGGTATTCTTGGTAAAGCTAATGATCCTAATTCTATAGCGAAATTAATTAGTATTTTGGTTAAAAAAATTAAAAATGTAAAGGTTTGGGTTATTGGTAAAGGATATGATTATGATGAAGTTATTAAAAGTTTGTTGGATGTTAAAGATTCTGTAATATTTTGGGGAGCTATACCTAAGGATGAGGTATATAATAAATTATTTCTCTGCGATATTTTTATACTAAGGATGGCAGATACTAGTTATTACGGTAGTTTTAACAAGTTATTTGATTATTTAGCTGTGGGTAAGCCTATAATTTTCTGGGCAGATATTCCTGATAATGTTGTAGAACGAATAGGTGCAGGTGTAACTGTAAGAGAAGATGATCCTTATAAAGTTGCGGAAGCTATAGAAAAAATTATTTCTCTAAGTGAGGAAGAAAGGAATCAAATGGGCCAAAGAGGAAGGAAATACGTTCTAGAAAATCATAATGTGGAAAAGTTAGCAGAAAAATTGGAAGATGTTATTAAAGAGGTATATAATGATTTTGTGAAGAATAAGTAAATATATTAAAATTGGCAGGGAGGATGTAATGAAGGTATTAACAAGAAAACAGATGCAAGAAATAGATAAAGAAACTATAGAAAGCTTAAAAATACCTTCATTAATTTTGATGGAAAATGCAGGATTGGCTGTTGTAGAAGTTATACATAATAATTATTTAGATTTAGCTAGAAAAGGTGTTATAATTGTATGTGGAAGCGGTAATAATGGTGGAGATGGGATGGTCATTGCTAGACATCTTTTCCTAAGAAATATACCAGTTAAAATTTATCTAGCTTCAAAAATAAATAAACTTAAAACCGATGTTTTAACTCAGTATAATATAGTAAAAAATTTGAAAATACCGATAGTTTTTTTAGAAGATTCTGAAGATGAAGAAGCTGAAGAACAAAATTTTATCAATAAATTAATTGTGGACATAGGATTTAATCCTATAGTTATTGATTCTTTGGTTGGGATTGGTCCTAAATCTGACATTGGAAAATTTTATGATAAAATAATACAAACAATAAATAAATTTGCTCAAGTTATTGTAAGTGTTGATGTACCTAGTGGTTTAGATGTTGATAGTGGAAAATTTTTAGCGACTGAGCCTGTGAGAGCTTCTACTACCGTTACCTTTGCTTATCCCAAATTAGGTATGTTTCTTTATCCTGCTTACCTTTATGTTGGTAAATTGATTGTAGCTAATATCTCTATTCCTTATAAAGAGAAAAAACAAAAACCTAACTTAAATTTAGTTTTACCTTTTGAAGTAGCAAATTCAATATTTTATTTTCCTCCAAATTATCATAAAAGTAAATTAGGAAATGTTTTGATAATAGGAGGTAGTTATAAATATACTGGAGCACCGGTATTGGCTGCAAAAGCAGCTTTTAAATCTAATGCCGGAATGGTATACCTTATGGTTGATAAAAATATACATCCCATTATCTCTTCAAAATTAACAGAAGAAATAGTTGAATTTTACGATAAAAATAACTATGAGGATTTACTTAACTATTATTATAGCAAAGTACAAGTTATACTTTTTGGTAACGGTATAGAAGATAATCAATTAAATTACAACATACTTAAGCACATTTTAAATAATTTTAAGGGAGTGTTGATAGTAGATGGCACAGGGTTAAGCCTTTTTTATGATTATTTTATTAATACAAAACAGGATTTTAAAACCAATCTTAAGAGAATTGTTTTAACTCCTCACAGTGGTGAGTTAGTTAATTTCTATAGTAAATTTTCTTCGGGTAAGATGAGGGTATCCGTTGAGGAGGATATAGATAGGCTTGATAATTCCACTAGGTTAGCTAATTTAATACCTAATAGTGTTGTGGTTTCTAAAGGTAATCCTACTTTTATTTGTTTTTATGATGAAGTGGATAATGTTTATATAAATATTACGAATGGTATAGCTTTAGCAAAGGCTGGAAGTGGTGATGTTTTAGCGGGAATGATATCTGCTTACATAGCTAATTCCTTTTTCACTGTTAATAAAAACTTTGAGGATCCTATAGTTGAAGCTGTTAAAAATGCGGTTTTTATTCATGGCTTAGCAGGGCAGTTTTCAAGAAAAAACTATACCTCATTTTCTTCCTTACCTTCAACATTAATTGAAAATATTCATAAAGCAATAGATTATCTCCTGAAAAACTACCCTCAAAATGTTAATGTTGTTAATTATAACAATTTGTCAAAGTCCATTATGGAATATTTGCAAATAATAGAATTATAAAGGAGATTTTGGGTTATTAAGGAGAGGAGAATTTAAAATGAAGATATTTGTAGATGATAAGGAAGTTGAGTTAAATTCAGAGCAGATTAATCAAAATTTACATAGTATTTTAACTAATTTGGGGATATACATACCAGTAGCTTGTCATTTAGATGGGCTTACTCCTATAGGTGCTTGTAGAATGTGTATAGTTGAGATAGAAGGATATAGAAGACCTGTATCTTCATGTATAACTAAACCTAAAGAAGGAATGAAAATCTATACCAATACAGAAAAGTTAAAGGTTTATAGAAAATATTTAACTGAGTTTTTATTTGGAGAGCGTCCTCATCCATGCTATGTATGCTTAGCAGATGGATATTGTAATCTTCAAGATTGGAAATACAAAATTTTTGAAATTAAAGGAAAGTTGATTGATTATAGTGAAGATAATTTAGAAGTAGATGCAACTCATAAATTGTATGTAATGGATCATAATAGATGTATATTATGTTTTAGGTGTGTAAGAGTTTGTCATGAATATGCAGGTCCTCATACTCTTGATGTAAAAGGGATGGGAAGTAATTCCAGAATAGTTATAGATTTGGATCATAAATGGGGTGAATCTAAGACATGTATAAGTTGTGGTAAATGTGTTATGGTTTGCCCTACAGGTGCTTTATATATGAAAAATAAAGAAGTTTCAAAAACTAGAAAATTTGATTTACCTAAGTTTTTGGAATCCAAAGGAAAAAGAATAAGAGCTTTTGAGTCAATAGTGAATTATTGATGGTAATATGAGGTACAGTAGTTATTTTATTTTTAGTTCAAAGGAGAAACCCTCAACTGCTACTAATAAAAGTCATAATTTACTTTTGAGGGCTAGCTATATTTCTCAACTTGCTGCAGGAATATACAATTTTTTACCTTTAGGGTTTAGAGTTTTAAAAAAGATATGGAAAATAGTTGAGGAAGAGATGGATAGGATAGGGGCTTTACAGGTTCTTATGCCTGCTGTTCATCCTTCCCAGCTATGGGAAAAAACTGGTAGATGGTATACAATGGATAATGTTATGTTTAAATTTCAAGATAAAAAAGGTGTCGATATGGTTCTTGGTACAACTCATGAAGAAATAATTACTGATATAGTTGCTAATTACGTTAAAAGTTATAAAAATTTACCTTTACTATTATATCAAATTCAGGTAAAGTTTAGAGATGAGATTAGACCTAAAGGTGGATTAATAAGAGCCAGAGAGTTTATAATGAAAGATTTATATAGTTTTCATACTTCTTGGGAGTGTTTGGATAAAACTTATCAAGATGTTTACAAAGCTTATGTAAGAATATTTGAAAGATTATCTATACCTGTGGAGGTTGTTGAAGCTTTTTCTGGGCCTATAGGTGGAGATGTATCTCATGAGTTTATGCTTGTAACCGAGGCAGGGGAGGATAAATTTGTAAAGTGTACTTCATGCGGATATGCTGCAAGTACTGAAATAGCTAAAATAAAAAAACCGGATTTTTCTTATCATTATAAACCATTAGAAAATTATAATAAAGTTTTTACTCCTTCCGTAAAATCTGTTGATGAGTTAGTAAACTTTTTATCAAGAAAAAGGGAAGATTTTATAAAAAGTATTTTGTTTAAGATTAAAGGGGATTATGTTTTAGTTTTAGTAAGAGGGGATAAAGAGGTTAATGAGATTAAGTTAGCAAAGGTTATAGGTGAAGATTTTGAGTTAGCACAAGAATTTGATTTTGATAATATTGGAAGTGTTATGGGTTTTATTGGGCCTATAGGGTTAAAGAAGAAAATAAGGATTATAGCTGATTTTTCAGTGGTGGGTTTAAAGAATTGTATAGTTGGGGCAAATGAAAAGGATTATCATTTTGTAGGTGTGGATTATGATAATATTAATATAGATGAATTTGCGGATGTTTCTTTTGCAATTGAAGGGGATTTTTGTTATAAATGTGGAGGGCGTTACAGAATTTTTCCGGCTCTCGAATTAGGACATATTTTTAAATTAGGTACAAAGTATAGTGAACCTTTGGAAGCTTATTTTGTAGATAAGGATGGGCAAAGAAAACCCATTATAATGGGATGCTATGGAATAGGAGTAAGTAGGTTAATGTCTGCCGTTTTGGAAGCTTATTCTCAAGAAAACTCAATGTGTTGGACATTTAATTCCGCTCCCTTTTTCGTTTATTTAATTACCATAAATATTGATGATGAAAAACAATTTGAGGTTAGTAAAAATATATATGAAGAAATGAAAAGAAAAGGTATAGAGGTTTTGTGGGATGATAGAAAGGAATCAGCTGGAACAAAATTTAAAGACTGGCAGTTAATAGGTATACCCCTTTGTGTTGTAGTAGGTAATAAAATAAATCAAAATTTTGTTGAAATAAAAATAAATCCAAATTTTCCAGAATTAAAATATATTGATAAGGAAATTAAAAAGGACGAAAAAGAAGTTGGATTGAATTTAAGCTTAGAAAAATTGTTTAGCTTTATTGAAGAGATTTATAGAATTATCGATAATAAACTTAACGCTTATTAAAATGCTTGTAAAGAATAAATATAACATAGATTTTTTAAATAGTTTTAAGTATATAAAAGATGTGGATGAATTATCTAATTTTGTTTATGGATTAAAGAATTATACCGTAGAAAAAATAGAGGAGATAACAAAATTTAGTGAAAGTAATTGGCTAATTAAGAGGATAAATGATTATATGGTGTATACGGGGAAGATGGTAAGAAGTTCTTTTTTTTATTTATTTTTATTAGGTTTGGTTTATGAAGTTGAGGATTTGGATGCAGAATTGTGGGATAAAGTTTTTGAATTAGGTGCTATATTTGAGTTAGCTCATTCTGCTACGCTTATTCACGACGATATTCTTGATAATGCTTCTACAAGAAGGGGTAAGCCTTCTGTTCATAAGAAATTTGGTGTTGATGGAGCTATTATTTTCGGTGATATACTCATAATTTCTGTTTTAAATGAGGCTTACAATATTTACCCTTGTTATTCAAAGATTCTTATGGAATGTTTAAAGGATATGTGTTTAGGAGAGGTACTTCAATATCAAAATAAGTATAATTTTGAGATAGAAGAAGAAGAATATCTTAAAATTTTGTTTTTGAAGACTGGTACTTTGTTTGGAGCAATTTCTCATATAGCTTATCATTTAGCTTCTGAAGTTAGTGGTAAGGAATATAAAAAAGAAATAGCGTTAACTCTTTATGATTTATTCTCTAGGTATGGGGTATCTTTTCAGATAGTGGATGATATTCTTGATTATATCCAAAAATCTAAAATTTTAAAAAAAGATTCTTATAGCGATTTACTAAGTGGTAGAGTTACTTATCCTTTAATTATTCTAGCTAGAAGTAAAGATAAGGAAGTTTTAAGGAAATGGAAAAGATTATGGTTGAATAATCCAGCTTACTTTTTAAGTTTAATAAAAAGAGAAATGGCGGAAAATTTTAAAAGGTACGAATCTTTACTGGATATGGCAAGAAAATTCGTTGATTTTGAGACCTTGGACAAGATATTTAAAGAAGTGGCATTTTCAAATGTTTTTTCAAGAACGATAAAAAATTTTGTTTTGTCTTTTGTAGATAGAAATTATTAATTATGTTTTTACCAAGAAGTTATTTTGTGGTAAATATTTATTCTTTGGGTAAGAATGGTGTAATTATTGATGAGTTGTCTAAGCAAGTTATTATCGAAATAAAAAACAAAACCGGTTTTAGCATAGGAGATAAGATTATTAATCTTATGAGTTTTAATATGCTAGGAAAGATGGAGTGGGATTTTGTTTTTGATAATCAAACCATCTTTAAACTGCAAAAGAAATTTTTAGAAAGTAGTATTTATTTAAGGTATCTTTTTGAAGGTAAATATTACGATTTGTTTAAAATTAGAGTTTATAATGTTTTTTTGCCTTTTTTAACGGGTATCAAGATTGAAAGTAAGGATGGTTTAAAGCTAGATTGTAAGAAGAAAGATTTTCTTGACTACGAAATTGTTGATAATGAGGGTGTTTCTTATTGTCTTATAAGTAAGAGGGGTGGGTTTAAAGAAGAATATCATGTTAGAGTAGTTAATTTTCTAGAGGGTGTTAATAATTATATTTTTTTATCTATTCCTTTGATTATAAGTGTGTTTTATTAAGGTCTTTATCAATAATGTTTTTGATTATTGCTACGAAAGGTACGGCTATAAACATTCCGAATATTCCGTAAAGTTTAAAACCTATGATAATTGATATTAATACTGTAATAACTGAGATGTTTAGAATTTTTCCAACAATATTTGGGTATATTATTTTTGCAAGTATTTGATAAGCTATGGTTGCTATTATGATAAAGATTAGTATGCTTATTATTCCTTTATTTAATAGGAAAATAATGGAGATGCTAAAAGCTAGGAAAGCTCCAATAAAAGGTATTAGTTCAAATATTCCTGATATTATTGCTACTATTAGGTATTGTTTAACTCCTAGTGATTTGAGAGTGATGAGTGTAAAAAGGAAAATATAGGTAGCTGCGAAGATTTGTCCCAAAAGAAATTTTCTAAGAATAACCTCTATTTCATAAACAAGTTTATCTAAATTTTCTTTATCTAATGAAAATATTTTGCTAAATAGATTGATTTTGTAATTTCTTATTTTTTCATAATCTTTAAGGGTATAAAAAGTTAGAACTGTAATGAGGATAATATTGAATATCGTTTTACCTCCACTAAATATTAAATTTATTAATTTTTCTGTTATTTGTGGAATGTTTTGATTTATTTGATTTATGGTATTTTGAATTATTTTTTGGTATTCAATTTTTATTTCAATAAAACTAAGGTAATAATTTATAACGTTTATTATTGCAGCAATGGTAAGGTTAAGGTTTTCTTGTAAAATTTTGATAAAGTCTCCAAGTGAATCATATAAATTTGGTATAAGTATGATAAATAGCGTTATAACTATTGTAAAAAAAAATAAAATAAGTATGAGTGAGGAAAATTCTCTAGAAATTTTAAATTTTTGATATATCTTATCAGTAAGGGGTTTTATAACTACCGCAAGGAAAATGGTTAAAAAATAGATAATAAGGATATCAATGAAAAAAGTAGAAAGTTTGTAAATTATGAAAATAAGGGCTAGGATTAAAATAAAATAGACAATTTTTTTTATTTTTTCACTGTAATTATCTTGCATATAAATTTTCTACTAATAAAAATTTAATTTAAAAATTTTTTATCCTTTTATATAAATAGGGAGGGATGGAAGGTTATTTTCTAGAAAGATTAAATTATAGAATTAAGAGGTTTAATAAATAAAAAATACAATCTAAATTCTTAGTATGACTTCTTTATTGGAAAAAATATTCTTAGAAAAGCTCCTATCTTTACCACTGGAAATAGCTCTAAAAAAGATAAAACTTAATCATGAATTGGAGGATAAGGAATATCAAATAATATTTATCGATTCTATCAATAAACAGTATTTTGAAACTAATAATGGTCAAAATAATGATTATCTGAGAGTAGTAGGTATTAATTTAGAATCAAATAGGATAAAAATTTTTGTAGCTTATGAAATTAAGGAATTGATAGAAAAAAAGGGGAAGACTAATGTTGAAAACTAATGTAAATTTCTTTGATTTAAGGAGAGTATTTATAAAAGTAAAGAAGGTCTTATTAGTTGCTCATCCAAATCCTGATTTGGATTGTCTGTGTGCCATGAAGGTTATTCAGTTTCTTTTATATAGATACTTTGCCAAAAAGCCTGTTTTATATTCTCGCGATTCTATACCAACTAGATACAAACATTTATTTAGCGATGTAGTAAATAATGTAAATGTCGATGATTTTGATTGTATAATAGCAGTCGAAACAGGATCTTTAAATAGATTTAAAGAAGTTATAGGTAATATTGATTCTAAAATTATCATTAATATAGATCATCATGTCTCAAATGATCTTTTTGGAAATTACTACTATGTAGATGTCGATTCCAGTTCAGTTAATGAAGTTTTATATGATATAATTAAACATACGGGAATTCCTATTGATGGAGATATAGCTTATTATCTTGTAATGGGTGTTATTTCTGATACCGGTGGTTTATCTTACAACAATGTAAGTAGTAAAACACTTGCGATGTTATCTGAATTAAGAAATTATGTAGATTGGCAAGAGATAATAAACACTGTTAAATCCAAAAATTTTGATTATTACAAAATGTTGAAAGTTCTATATTCAAATCTTAAGAAGGAAGAAAAAATAGTTTATTCTTATATAACTTTTGAGGAGTTAGATAAACTTGAAAAAGAAGGGTTTAGTAAAAGTGAGCTTGATAATGTTATAGAGAATTTAGTATTTATTAGTGAAGCTGAAGTGTTTTTTACAATCTTAGAGATAGAGAAAAATTATTGTCGTGTAAGCCTTAGGTCTAAAGAGAAAAATGTTGAAAAAATTGCAAGTAAATTAGGTGGGGGAGGGCATGAAAGAGCAGCGGGCTTTAGAATAAGAAAAGATCCACAAGAAGTTATTAACTTGTTAATTAAAGAAATTAAGGATTCTTAGGAGGATATATGGAGATTTTTCTTGCTGAAAAAATGGGATTTTGTTTTGGTGTTAAAAGAACTGTTGACATAGCTTTCGAAATTATGAAAAAAAATGAACGAGATGTAGTTACCTATGGCCCTATAATACATAATGATGATCTTATTGAGTACTTAAAAAAGAATGGGATAGAGTATGTTGAATCCGTAGAATATCTAGATAACAAAAGAGTAGAAAAAGTAATAATAAGAACTCATGGTGCAAAACGAGAAATAATTGAAAAAATAAAAAGTATGGGAATTAAAGTAATAGATGGCACTTGTCCTTATGTTATGAGAGTTCACAGAATTGTTGAGAAATTATCCAAAGAAAACTATCCTATTTTGATTATTGGAAATAAAAATCATCCTGAAATAATAGGAGTTACTGGATATATATCTCCAAATGTGTCATATTTTATTGTAAAAGATATAGATGAATTGAAAGAACTTTTTGATAAGGGCTGTTTTTCAAAAATAAAAAGAATCGGAGTGGTAACACAAACTACGGAAAAAATAGAAAAAGTAAGAACTATAGTTAACTATTTGATGGATTTTATACCCGAGGTAAGGTATTTTAAAACTATTTGTTATGCTACTGATGAAAATCAAAGAGCAATTCATGAACTAGCTCCTAAGGTTGATGTTGTAATAGTTATAGGAGGCAAAAAAAGCTCAAATACTATAAAACTATATGAGATTGCTCAAAAGTATTGCCCGAGAACCTATCATATTCAAAATGAAGAAGATTTAAAATTAGAATGGTTTAACAAAGATGATAAAGTTGGAATAACTGCTGGTGCATCTACTCCTCAGTGGATTATAGACAAAGTAGTAGAAAGAATTCAATTTTTTGATACTATTTTGAAAGAAGGTGAAAAACATGAAAAGGTTCCTTAGTTTTATTGTTTTTTCTTTAATACTTTGTATAATGTTATTTTCTATATTTCTCAAAATAAATGCTGATAATGGAAAAGAAAAAGATGTAGAAGTGGATATAGGAACCAGTTCTTTTGAATTATTTAGGCAAATCGTAGCTTATACTTATAGAGATTTTGCTGATAATTTTGAAATAAAAGATAAACTTAACGAAACTCTAAAAAAAATCTATAACACCCTTAATTATGTTGGATTTAAAACTAAACTTTACGTAATAAATTCAAATACAATTAAACAACAAATGAATGATTTTGAAAATTTTTACTATAAAATATTTAATGAAGTTAATATAAGTTATGTTGACGTAGATAAAGTATTAGCATCTAAAAATTTAAACAAAAATCAAGTTGAGTTATATAAAAACTTTTACAAAACTATAAAGTCAGAAAAAGGATTTTTAAAATTTGTTATTAATTCCTATACTTCCACTTTGGACAAGTATACTGAATATATGGGACCTAAAGAGTATAGGACTTTTAGAGAGAGTATCCAGGGGGGTAATTTTAGTGGAGTAGGAATTGTAATGTTTAGAAGTAACAGAGAGGAAGGAGAGATTGATGTTGTTGAAATAATAGATGATTCTCCTGCTGAAAAAGCTGGTATAAAACCAGGAGATAAAATAATAAAAGTGGATGACAAGGATGTACGAGACATTTCTTTGGATGTTGTACAATCTATGATACGTGGTCCAGAAAATACTAATGTTAAACTTACCATAAAAAGAGATGATAAAATACTGGAATTTAATTTAATAAGAAAAATGATACATATAAAGAGTGTAAAGGTTATAAATAAAGATGTTATAACAGTTTTTAGGATAAAATCATTTAATGTTGGTGTTTCAAAAGAATTTTTGGATTATTATCGTTCGAATGGTCAGCCTTCTTCTTTTATTATTGATTTAAGGAATAATGGAGGTGGATTGCTTGATGAAGCTATAAATATTCTTGCTTATTTTGTGGGACCTAATAAATTAGGAACAAAATTAAAAAGGAAAAATGGAGAAGAACAAAATTTTTACACTAAGCAAAGTAAGCAAATTAATTACAATAAAATTGTGATTCTTGTTAACGGTTATACAGCAAGTGCTTCCGAAATACTTGCTCAATCCTTAAAAGATTATCTTGGTGATTCTGCTATAATTATCGGTTCCAAAACAACAGGTAAAAATAGTGTCCAAACATTATATAATCTTATGGATAACGGAATACTTAAGCTAACTATTGCCAGATACTTTACTTTTTCAGAAAGGGATATAAATAAAGACAAAGTTTATTTGGATTATGAGATAGATGTTAATGATTTTGATCAGTTTAAATTTTATACCGAAGAAGATAAGAAATACAAAAAAGCAATAGAAATACTAAGATAGGAGGGGGTTATGAAATGCCAAAAAGAACATACCAACCAAATAATAGAAAAATGAAAAAAAAACATGGATTTTTAGCAAGAATGTCAACTAAATCAGGTAGAAAAATTATCAAAAGAAGAAGAATGAAAGGAAGAAAAAGATTAACGGTATAAACCAATATGGAAATTATAACACCATCAGATATAGCAAGAGTTAAATTTAGCACTTCTTTTAGAGGATATAATACTCAAGAAGTTGATGAGTTTTTAGAACAAATCGAAATAAGTTATACTAAATTATGGAAAGAGAATATGGAATTGAAAAATCAAGTAGAATTTCTTAGGAAAGAATTGGATACTTATAAAAAAATGGAATCGGTTATAAATGAATCTGTCATAGCTTCAAAGAAATTAGCTGAGGATATAAAATATCAAGCTCAAAATGAAGCAAATTATATTGTAAAAAAAGCAATCATGGAATCCCAGCAAATAAGAATTCTTCTTCAAAAAGAAATAGCACTTCTTATTCAAGAAATAAACAAAATTAAGGAAATAAGAAAATTGATAATAGAAGAAACAAGAAATAATTTAAATTTACTGCTTTCAAGATTAAATTCTATGGAAGAAAATTTCAACACAAACAATGATTTGTTTTTTAAATTACTATCTTCAGAAAATTTTAATGAAAAAATTTTAAGCAAGGATTTAAGTTCTCTTGAAGAATTTGTTAGCGAGGATAGACAAAAAGTGGAAATAAAGGTTATTAATAAAGAAGTTAATCAAGAGTAAGGAGGTAAATTATGTCTAAAAAACCTGTTTTACAGTTTTCTATTCCTTGTTTAGAGTTAGAAACGGAGGATAAGCCACCGGTTTTCTCTTATGTATTCTACGAATTACCATATCCTAATTCTCCAATTTCTTTCTATATAGCTAATGGATGGAGTAATGGAGAAGGTTCTTTTACTCAAGAAATAGTTATAAAAAAACCATCAGGAGATAAACTTGTTTCAACTGGTAAGCAAGATTTTGAATTAAAGCAAAAAAATATCCCGCAGTTAATGGTTAACTATTTTAAAGATATGCAATTTGATGAATTTGGAGATTATACTGTAGAAATTTACTTAGATGAAGAAAAAGTTATGGAATATATAATTGTGATAAGACAGTTAACTAGTGAGGAGATAGCAAGATTTTTATCTTTAAGTCAGCAGCAAGGAGAAAGGCAGGATTCTAGTCAGGAAAAGGCATCAAATGTAGAAAGCAAAACTTCTAAAGAAACATCTTCAAAAAAGAAAGAGATAGAGGATGAAGGATTCTTTATATCAGGATAAGATAGTAGCGGTTTATCCTGGTAGTTTTGATCCCATCACCTTGGGGCACTTAGATATAATAGAAAGAGCTTCCAAGTTATTTAATAAACTTATTGTTCTTATTCTAAATAATTATAGAAAAAAGCATTTTTTTACTATCGATGAAAGAGTAAATTTGGTAAAAAAAGTAATAGAAAGTGTTGATTTTAAAAATTCTAAAGTAATTGTTGAATCATATGATGGGATGTTAGTTGACTTTCTTGAGAAAAATGGAATAAAATTCATTGTAAAGGGTATAAGAGCTATTTCTGATTTTGAATATGAATTTCAACAGCATTTAGTTAATTCGAAATTAGCTAATATAGAAACAGTATTTTTTATGACAAATATAAAATACAGTTTTTTAAGCTCTTCTTTGGTTAGAGAGGTAGCATTTTTTGGAGGTGACATATCCAATTTTGTACCTGCTTGTATTGTGAAGGATATAAGGGATAAAATGGATAAATTAAAGATGGAGGTATAAGTATGGAGTCTTTAGAATTGTTACAAGTTCTGTTTTTTCAAAAAATTGCTTTAATTTCTATCTTTATTTTTGCTACATCTACAATAATCTTGGTTATATTAAATATTTTTACAGCCGAAAAAGTTAAGGTTAACTTAGCAAAGCAGGTAAAAAAAGAAAAGATATCCTTTTCAAATGAGGATCTTGGGTCTGTGTTTGGTAATTTTGATGAAGTACAATCTAAACAAACCTCCAGCCCTAGTGTTAAGAGTAAAGAATCTTCGAATATTACACTGGGTTTAGATGAAGGAGTATCATTACAAGAAGAATCTAAAAAATCAGAAAAAAAAAGAGAATCATCTATATTTGATCTAAAAGATTTATAAATGATGTAGAAACTTATGAATATCCTTTTTACTAACGATGACGGATATGATGCAAATGGTATAATATCTCTTTATCAGGTTTTTAGCAAGGATGAAAAGGATATAGTTAACAGATTGATAGTTGTTGCTCCTGATAGGGATAGAAGTGTAAGTGGTCATTCTATTACTTATCAGGTACCCGTAAGAATAAGAGAAATATATAAAAATGGAAAGATAGAGATATATAGTTGTACAGGTACCACAGCTGATTGTGTTATAGTTACTAAAGGATATCTAGAAAAGAACATAGATCTTATAATTTCGGGTATAAATAGGGGTGCTAATTTGGGACTTGACTTAACAATTTCTGGAACTTTTTCTGGCGTAATTGAAGGAAGTGTAAACAATATTCCAGGTATTGCAGTTAGTCTTTTTCAGTATGATGATCCTGATTACACTTTTGCTAGCATCTTTATTTATGAGTTTGTTACTAGGTATAGAGGGTACTTAAAAAAATTTAATCATATACTTTTGAATATTAATTTACCTCCTTTTGGTAGTCTTAATAAAGACATTTTCCCCATAGTTACTTATCAAAGTAGATTTAGGCATGTTGCTCATTTAGAACCAAGACATGATCCCAGACAAAATCTATATTTTTGGATATATTGGAAAAAGAAGATTATACAAGTTGATGGGGTTAACTTTCAAGAAAAGATACAAAAGTATCTTAAAGGAGAATGCGAAATAAGTGATATTGAATGTATTTATAATAATGCTATCTCAATAACTCCAATACTGCTGGATTTTAATATTGTTAGAAATCAAAGTATGTTGGATATTAATTATAAGGATTTTTCTGATTTTTATAAAGAATTAAAGAGTATACTTATTGAAATTTCTAAGGAAGCTTATGTAGATTCAATTTCTAAAGTTGCTTACTCTGAATCTTAGGATAAAAAGAGATAAAAATTAAAAGATTAACTTAAAGAAAGGAGAGTTTGTAAATGTTAAAAAAATTTTTTACCTTGTTTTTGTTAGTAATTATTGTTATGTGCATTTCAAATTCACAGGAATATATACTAACAGATATAGGTAAAGGGATAGAGAAGATAGAGGTTGAATTAATAACTCCTGAACCTATATATATTCAAGATTTTCCTGATACAAAGGTATATTTAATAAAGTTTAAGAGAAATGATGTGGATGTTGCGGCTGGTATGAGTGGTAGCCCTCTTGTAAAGGATGGAAAAATTGTAGGAGCTTTATTTGCAGGATATTCCTTCCAAAAAGAACCAATAGCTTTCGTTTTACCCATAGAATATATGGACAAAATAAAAGAAAAATATTTAAATTCTAGTTTAGAAAATGATAATTTATTAAAAAATTCACCAAAAATTAATTACAAAAATTTTATTCCTCTTGTTATAAATATTCCTAAAGATAAGATAACTTTTGAATTAAGGGAAAATTTGGATAGTATGTTTTCTAATTTTTATTTTAGCTATGCTGGTTTAGAAAGTTTAGTAACTAAAAATGATGAAAAGAAGAAGGACAGTAAACTAAAGGATAATGAAGAAGAATTGAAAGAAGGGGAGAGTATAAGTTTAGCTCTTGTGGATGGTGATATAAAAATATTTGCTACTGGCACACTTACTAAGAAATATAAAGATGGTTATTTTACAGCTTTTGGTCATTCTTTTATGAATCTCGGTAATTTTTCTGCACCTGTTTATAAATCTAAGGTTATTTCCGTTATAAATAGATATGATGATTCTTTTAAATTATCTTCTATAACAAACAAAAAAATAGGAGCAATTGTTTTTGATACCAACTATGGAATACTTGGTAAAGTGGGAAAAGAAGCTAACATGATTCCTCTTAACATAGAAATATCAATGAACAATAAAAGACTAAAAAACTATTCATGTTTTGTTGTTGATAATAAAAATATAACTTACTTTTTAAGTTTGTTATCATTTTATCTTGTTGTTTCTAATTACGTGGAAAAAGATTTACCTTATGAGTTTTTAATGGAGATCGGGTTTATAAATGGTAGGGTTCAAAAAATTAGCTTGCCTTCTATTAATACTCCCATAGAAAGTATAATATTAAAAATTTATGAATATCTTAGAACTATATCTAGTATTCCTTCTGCAGATAATAAACTAAGATTTATAAATTTTTCAATAAATCTAGCTCCTCAATATTTGGGTATAATAAACAATATTTCGATTGTAAGTAAGGAGGAAAACAACATAAAATTTGGTGTAAGTTACTATAATCCTATTTCTAAAAAGAACGGTTTAGAAATAATTGATATGGTTTTTCCTAGTGAAGCTCAAAATGAAGATATTTATTTTGCAGTAGGGGGGAAGTATAATTTACCAGAAATGTTTTATCAATTGGAAATACAAGGAACTAACCCTAAAGATTTTAATCAAGTAATAACTTTTGTTAATTTTTTCTATACAGGTGATCCTAGATATCTTCTTGCGGTTATTTCTACAAATCTTTATGGAGCTATAAATTACAATGGCGAAGTAATACCCTTAAATACCATCCAAATTTATAAATATTATTTACAGTATTCCATGCCTTTTATATATCTTTCTTACTATCCAATTATTATAAAGAAAAAAATGGACATAATCCCTTTAGGATATGATATTTTTAAGATAAATGTAAATGGTGCTATATCAAAAACAGAAAGAGAAAAGAAAGAAAAAATGAACTATTCCTTCTTAGATTTTCCAAAAGCAAAAAATGAAAATTTTGAAAAAATTCTTTATAAAAGAAATAAAATAAAAAGTACTGAAGTAGAAAAAGATATATATGAAGTATTAAAAGATTATTTTCAGTCAAAGACTAATTCCAGCCACAAAACCGAAAGTGATGATAAATCATCTGAGCCAAAAAATGAAAATCCCTTGCAAATTGATAATTCTAATATAGTTAATTTATCTAAATACCAAGACTTAATAGGAGGAATACAAAAAAACGTATATATAGATTATCAAGCTAACATAACCCTTTCTTCTGAATCATATTATGAAACTAAAATTTCAAAGAACTTTTTTAAAATTATTAAATATAAAGGTGATTTTTATGGATTTAGTTATAATTTTGATAATACTACAACTGTTTACATTTTTGATAATTCTGGAAAGATAAAGTCTAATTATACTTTTGAATCAATATTTTCTGATGTAAGATTATCAAATAATTATTTTATAGCAAGTTCTTTTGATGGAAAAATTTTTGTAATTAATCCTGAAGATTTATCAATAAAAAGAATAATAAACACTAGTTATATTTTCCAAAATGCAGATTTTTATGATAAAAATTATATAGTTGCTACCAATATAAAATACCCTTCTTCTATTCTATTTTTCACTTTTGAAGGAAAAAAAATTAAAGAATATGTTCTACCTTTTATAAGTATATCAAATTTACTTATTCAAGGTGAAAATATTTATGTTGCTTGTTATGGTGGAACCGTTCTTAAGTTAAATGAAAAACTAAATTTTAGACGATACTTTCAAACTTATCAAGAGATAATTACTGCTTTGTCTATAGTTGACAATAATATATTAATAGGCACTTATCCAAAACCTTACTTATATGTTGTAAATGATTCCGCTGATTTGCTGGTAAATAGACCCGTACTTTATGACGGATTTGGAGAAGTTGGATATATAGAAGATATAGCCTACTTTAACAATAAAATATTTTTAAGTTATAAAGGAGAAGAGATATCCGTTTTCTCTATTTCAAAAGACGATTTACTTGGAAAATATAACCAAATTTATCAAAAAACGAATAATTTAAATTGGCAAAAAATTGTGCAAATTCCATTTTTCTATTGGCTTAATCCTTTCGTTATCTCTCAAGATAATATTTATTTACCTTATATTTCTAATACATTTACCATTTTAGGTAAAATAGGAACAGATAAAATATCCAAAGGAGAATATGTTTCTAAAGTTTTTGATGCTGGAGAAAAAAATTATTTGCACAATATTATAGTTAATTCTTCTGGAAAGTTTGAATGTTTTGTTAGAGCAGGTAATAACCCAATTGTTGATCAAACCTGGACAGATTTTGTAGAATATAATAAAATATCTACTTTACCTAAATACAGGTATTTTCAATATAAATTAATTATTTACCCCCAAACTACAATTTACTCTATTTTAGGTGTAGTTCAAAAAGTTAATTATAAACCGTTTATTATTATCAATCTTGACAAAAAGTTTTATAATAAAAATGATAGCATAAACGCTGTTTTATGGGATCCCAATGGGGATAAACTTAAGGTTTATCTTGAATACTATAATGATAATAAATGGGAAAAGATAATAGACAAATTAGTTGAAACAAAAAGCACTGGTATTAATCAACCTGATTTCTCTACTAATGTATCTTTGGAATTATATAATTTACCTTTGCAAGGAAAAGTAAAACTTAGAGCAAGTGTAGATGACTCTCCTTCTAATCCTGAAAATTATTTCATTCAACAACAAATATTTGAAATTTTTATAGATAATACTTTACCAATAATAAATAAATACCAAATTATAAACAAAGATGAAGCTGTTATAATAAAAGTTGAAGTAGAAGATGAATCTTTTGTAGAAGTATTTATTAAAATAGGTGAGCAAATTTTCCCTATGAGATTAACCCAAACTCAAAACAAATTTTTTAAATATGAGTTGAAAGTAAAAGCTCAAAGTTTAGATGATGTATATATCGTTGCTAGAGACTTGGCTGGAAATAAAAGCCAGCAAAAAATCGTTATAAAATAAGGATATAAAGATTAAGATAAAGATATGGCAAAAAGAGATGGAAAAAAAATTATAAAACTAACTATCCTATTTTTATTAA
>JBKBIY010000040.1:0-9879 GCA_046294045.1 bacterium
ATAAAAACGAAGCAAAATAAAAAGTACCCCTCAACATAGGTATATATACCCAAATTAACCTCTGAAAACCATTCATACCATCTATAATCGACACCTCTATTACTTCTCTAGAAATAGAATACAACCCCGAAAGATATATTATAACATAATACCCCAAACCTTTCCATAATGTTAATAAAAAAGCTACCAGCATAGCATAATAAAAATTTGATAAAAACGGTACTTTTAATCCTACAAAATTAAATAAAAAATCATTAACAATTCCTTCATTGTTAAACATTACCTTAAAAACAAATGCTACGCTAGCAATTGGCACCACCACAGGTAAATACAAAATCGTTCTAAAAAAATACCCTATTTTACTTCCTAACTTATAAATCAAAAAGGCTATCATAAATGAAAATAACTGCACAGGTATAACCACTAAACCATATAAAAAAGAATTCTTTAAAGAAATCCAAAATAGCGGATCCCGAAAAATAAATTTAAAACTTTCAGTTATTCCCTTTTCTTGAAAAATTACCCAAACTCCCACCCCAATTGAAACCAAATTAAATAAAAACCATACCACCAAAAAAGGTAAAATTAAAATATTACTAATAAGATTCATCTAAGTGATTTCTTGCTTCTTTATTGTTTTTATGTTTTCCTTTATTAAATTCAAATTTCCTTCTATACAAAGAACTATATGTTTAGAAATAATTTTAATGTCAACCTTTAAAGATTTTGATACCTTAATTTTTGATATTAAAACTAATGAAAGAGTTGAAAAAATTATGCTTAAGAAAGGTACGAAATTTAATAGAAATTGTTTTTGATCTGGATTTTTAATTTTCTTCATTTGTAGGTAAATTTGGTAAATTTTACTGTCTAAATGGGCTAAAATTTTGAATATCCTTTTTAATTTTTCGAATAATGATATAATTTTCTCATCTTTTTTTTGTTTTTTTAGGATTGATATTAAGATTTCTAAAGCGTAAGCTTCTGTTTTGTTAAGGAATTTACCACCAAACATAATTAATTATTTAACAATTATTACGGTGCATGGCGAGTAAGCTGCTAATCTTCTAGACACTGATCCTATAATGAAATCTTCTAATTTAGATTTACCTTTTCTTCCTACCACTATGATATCTATTTTGTTTTCTTTTGAAAATTTTATTATTTGCTCAGCTGCATGACCTATTAATGTTTGGGTTTCTATTTTAACGTTACCTGCTAATTTTCTTAGTTTTTCAAATTGTTCTAAGTAATTAAATCAAAATTGAAAGCTTTAAAGGATTGCTCAGATCCATCAAATCCTATAAGAATTTTCATCGTTAATAACCCCCTTTTTATTTACGCTTTTAATTTTGCTCTTCTTTAGGAACTAGATATCTAGGTAAAAAGAAAGAATTAGCTATTATTGTAGGTATAACAGCACTACCTATAACTGCTCCAATTAATAAGGAATACTGCTGTTGATTTATAATACCGTGTGTTAAACCATATAAGGAAGCTATCGAACCAAAAGTTAAACCCGTTGACATTAGCAAAGTGGTATACATGCTTTCTTTGTTTTCATATTTAAAAATCTTAGCTATAGGATATAACCCTAGAAATTTGGTAATCATTTTGCCAAGGTGTTCTTTTCCTACGGATCCGGCAAGTATCATACCGATAATATAAGCAGGTAAAACGGGTTCGCTATCAGACCAAACCGCAAAAACAGCAAATATAAACAGTATCCATAAAAGAAATTTGGTCTCTATCTCTGAAGGTTTACTACCAAATTTTTTGAAAATTTTAGGAGTTAAACGGTATATCAATAAAAATCCGATAACGCTACCGATAATAAATATGATTGTTTTTGTTGTAAAGGGAGAGAAAATTAGGCCTAAAGCTATAACAGTGCAAAGATCTGTGATAAAACAAGCTGCAAGTATTATTTTTCCAAATTCAGTTTTGTTAAGCCCGAATTCTATCATAACAGAGTAAACTACTGCAACTGAAGTAGTTGATAAAGCTACTCCAGCTATTAAGCTTGCTTTTATTGCCCATCCTATTAGCATAGCTATAAGTGTACATCCTATAAAAGGAGCAAGAAAAGACATAAAACCTATTAAAGTGGCTTCTTTCCACTTTTCAACGAATACTTCGGGATCTATTTCAGCTCCAGCAAGAAATGTTAAAATTATAGCTCCCGTACTTGCTAAAAATTTTATCCATACATCGTTAGCATCAAGGTTAAATCCAAACAATAATAACACCAAACCGGCTAGACCACCAATGATTATTTCTGATAAAGATGTGGCTATCCTCAAGCTTACAGAAATAAAAGAAGCTATTAAAGCTAGAGTTATCCATACCGAAGCATCTAAAAGTATTTTGTACATTTTTTATCTCCTTTCTTGTTTTTTGTTTTTTACCCTTTACTTTAAAGGTTTATTAAAAAATAACTTTAACCTTCTCAGTTCTTAAATAGTGGTGAATTTTATTTGAATTACTCTTAAAAAATCTAATTTTTTAAAATCTAATTTTTAAAAATCTTTAAAAATCTTTGAAAAAATCTAATTTTATTCCTCTTCTTCTGGTATTGGTGTTTCTTCAACTTTTTTGATAAGTTCTTCTAATTTTTGGTTTAGAGTATAATCATCATCTTCTTCTATTGATTTATTTATATCAAACAAAATTTGATTTAGTTCTTCATCTTCGGTGTTTTCTAATTCTATTTCTTCTTCCTCTTCAAATGGGTTTTCGAATTCTTTTTCTATATCTATTTCATTTTCTTCTTCAGTTTCGTATTCATAGATTTCAAGTAAAGTATCGAGTTCCTCAAGAATTTCTTGTAATTCTTTTTCTAATTCTTGTAGATTGTTTAGATTTTCGTTTGAGAAATCAGTTTTTTCGATAAACGAGAGTAAATTTTGAAGGGTTGTACTAATTTTTTCTACATAAGGAAGTACTGCTAGTAAAGTTTCTTCATGGTTTTCTACTTGATTAAGATCTGGCAAAGATGATGAAATTTCTTTTATAATATCTTTTAAATTGCGGATTCCTTGTTTTATTTTTTGCGTATCTTTAGTGTTAGCACCTTGTGCTATAATTTGATTTATTTCTTCTATTTGTTTTTCTATATTTTCCATTTTTTAATGTGATAATTTTCTAGGCTACTAACATTCCTCCTGCATAATTTGCTATAGGATTAAAAGAGTTAGTGGAAATAAAAGAATTAGTTTTTCCGAGTATGAATCCTGTAATTCTGCCAATTATTCCACCTGTTGCTGCACCGGCTATGGCGCCAGTTATAGCTCCTAACGGACCCCCTGTTAATAGTCCTAAAGTAGCTCCTAGCATGGTTCCACCTATCATTCCTCTCATCATACCACTATTAGCAGGGGTTATTCCTGACAAATCTTCTCCAACAGCTCTTGATACTAATTGTCTTACATTTGGAGATAATTCTATTCTTTGAGCTATTTGTAGATATACTTGTTTTAACATCATCTTTTGATAAGCTACTTGAGGGTTGTTTTGATTGTTTAGTATTTGATTAGCTAGTTCAGTAAGTGCTCTTTCTGCTTGCTGTTTAACATTAGTAGGTCTAAATACGGAATTAACAGCATTATTTAAAGGCCCACCTAAAGGAAATCCAAATCCTGCGTTTAATCCCATTCCAGATAATATATTATTTCTAGAATTCATTAATCCCCCTGATAAAGCAAGTACTCCTCCTGTTAAAGCCAAAGATAACCCCATTGCTGGATTTATCATACTTAAAGATATACCAGCTGACATCATTGATAATCCACTTGAAATCATAAAATTGGGAATCATTGAAGGTCCCATTAAGTTGGGTCCTGCATTTACGGGAAAACCTATTCCAGGAAAACCTATCCCATGTAAACCTATTCCGGGTAAAGAACCTGGTAGCATACTTCCTAAGGGTGAAATTTGATTTGGTATTCCTCCGTAGGGTATGGTTCTACCAAGTAATGGATTACCTATTCCCATTGGTAGGCCAATAGGAAAACCTGGAGATAATGGAATACCTCCAGGCATACCCATTCCTAAACCTCCTAATAATGGATTTTCTCCTAACATCCTTAACCTCATTATAATTAACATCATTAATTGCTGATTAAACATTAGTTGGTTTATTGTTTCTTGTTTTTGATATCTTATATTTGAAAGATTATTTCTTATTTGTTGGATGAATTGATTAGTTTTATTTTTGAGATTTTCAAGGTAGTTTATTTTTTTATCCATAAGATTTTGCATTTGTTTCATATGATTAGCTTTGTTTTGCATTAGTTTAGATTTTTGTGCTAATACTTTGGAGGCTTTTTTAAGAGCTTTAGCGGCCATTCTTAGAGCTTTAGCAGCCATTCTTAAAGCTGCTGCGATGGCAGGTCCAACAAAGGGAATAGCTTGAGCAGCATTTGCAGCAGCTTCCAAACCCGTAGCAGCTTTCTCCAATGCTATTGACATCTTATCTAATGCCTTACTTGCTAAATCTAAAGCTTTAGAAAAACCTTTGAATAAAACTTCTTTACCTTTAAAGAATATTTTTCTCATTTTTGCAAATGCTGAAGATTGGGTGAATCTACTTAGATCCATTTGTAGCGCCATGAGTTTTTGAAATTCCATATTTTCCGCTTGGTTTAGAATATTTAATTTATTAAGAAGGAAATTATGTCTATTAAATGATAAGTTAAGCAGGTTTGCAAGTTGATTTACATCATGAATTTGCATAATACCAAACATTCCTATACCGTTTAAGGATCCTGTGTTTCCAAAGTTATCAAAGTTAACAAAATTTCCTGATGTTATGAAGTTTAAAAATGGGTTATTGAGTATTTGATTTTCAGGAATTGAGATATTAAAAACTGTTAAAAGGAATCTAAAATCTCCTTGTAGATTAGGAAATTGAGCTAATAGTTTAGCACCCCTGTTATAAAGGGCATCTTTTGCTTCCATTGAACCGTTGAAAATTGAAAGATTCTTGTTAACTTCATTAGTAGTTCTGCCTCTTAAATTCAAAAATTTTGATTTCAAATTTTTTAAATTTTTTAGTCCTTTTGTATACATTTTTATTTGATTTTTTATGCTTTTTATCAATCCCCAAGGCTTTTTCTTTTTTCTTAATAAGCTTGACAGTTTTTGTTTAAGTGAACTTATTTTGTTTGTTAGGGAAGATATTCCAAAATCAAATCTACCGAGTACTTGTGAAAAATTTTGAGTTAATAAACTGCCTGTTGATTCTACTTTAAAGTTTTCGTCGAAGCCAATTTCTTCTAAACTTTTATCTTGTTGTATACTTGCTTGTAATTGGTTTATTTCATTTGGATTTACATCTCCTTGGGATATGGTATTAAACCCAAATCCATATCCACTTATTATCATAATTTGCACCTCCTTATGTATTTTTATGCTGATAATTTTATGGAAAAAAAGTTAAAAAAATTAAAAAAATTAAACACTTTTTTTACAAAATTTTTACATTTTTACCGAATGACCTTAAGAAGGTAAAATTCCTAAAATTCTTAAAAAATAAATAAGATAAAATAAAATAAGATGAACCTATAAAAGGAGGCTGAAAATGTTAACGTATAGTCCCTACATACTAAAAGGAAACGTGCTTTTCATTTCAGGACAATTAGGTGTTGATGAAAATAATAATCTTGTTAGTGAAAATTATCTTGAACAATTTAAAAAAGCTCTTGAAAATCTTGAAAATATCTTACAAAAAAATGGTTTTTCTAAAGAAGACGTGGTAAAAACTACCGTATTTATAACAAGTGAAGAATACTTTCCTCAAATCAACGAAGAGTTTTCAAAATTTTTTGATAAACATAAACCAACTCGTACCACCATAATAATCAAAGCACTTCCTAAAAATGCAAAGGTTGAAATAGAAGCTATTGCTATGAAATGAAGAGAATATAATGAAAATAAATAAAAACAAAAAAAAAGCACTAACTTTAGTAGAAACTTTGGTATCCATTTCAATAATATCTCTACTTCTTTTAGTAATCATACAAATATTACTGCTTCTTTCGAAATATAACAAAAGAACTGGCTACGTACAAGAAGCAGATTTAAAAACAAAAGAAATAGCTATAAAAATAGAAAGAATCCTTTATAATCAAGAAAAAATTAACATAAGAATAATTCAAAATAAAGTGCTTCAAATATATTCTGCTAAAGAAAATTTAACTTTAGTTGAATTTTATTACCAAAAAGAAAAAATAGGAAATAGATACCATAGAAAAATTGCTGTATATTACCCTAAAACTAGACAAATGAACTTTACTTACCTACCTGACAATGTATTCTGGCATATAAATGATAGATTTGTACAAAAAAATTTTATTGAGGATGTAAATCTTTATCATACCATTAATTATTTTTACAATTTTCAAGATTCTAATAGGCTAGTTAATAAGAATCCTCCAAATGCCACAAAAAATATCAATGAAGTTATTTTTCAACATCTTTCAATAAAATTCTATGTATACTATCCCGACTCAAAGGGCAGGGAATTTTCAAAATATATCAAAGAATATCTAGAGAACCAAAAACCTATACCAAAACCTCTTCTGGTTTACCTAATAAACATCATAATAGTCCCAACAGAGGAAAATTAATAAAATAAAAAATAAAGAGGTGATAAAGATATGAAATTCACTGTAAAATCGGATTATCTAGAAAAAGCCCTTGATATGGCAACAACTATAGTACCCCGTAAAAGCCCTCTTCTATCCCTGGAAGGAGTAAAAATAGAAGCAAAAAATTCAAAATTAAAAATACTTACAACTGACTTAGAAAACGAATACATAGCCACCATAGATGCTGAAGTATCCAAAGAAGGACAAACAGTAATCCCCCTTAAAAACCTAAAACAACTCATCGATAAAATAGATTATCCAGAAATAAACTTCGAACTAAAAGATAGTATTCTTGTAATAAACGCCTTTAACTTTACCGCAGAGTTATCTACAATAGACACCTCAGAATACCCAGACCTATCTCTTGTTTCAAATGAATTTCATGACCTATTAGAAATAGAATCATACTTGTTAGATCAGGCCATAAATAATGTAGCTTATTCTTCAAGCTACCCTGATGAAAGCAACCCAGTATTTAGTGGTGTGCTTTTTGAAATCCTAAAAAATGGAATAAATTTTGTTGCTACCGACGGAAGCCAACTAGCTTACAAAAAAATCTCTCAACAAACAAAAGTTAAAAAAGAAATAAATCTTATAGTACCCCTTAAAATATTAAAAACAATCCAAAAAAATATTGAAGGAGTTATAACCATCCAAGCTGATAACATGGATGATCCAAAAGTAATTTCATTTAAACAAAAAACTTCTATAGGTGAAATACAGTTAGCTTCTAAACTTATAGAAGGAAGCTTCCCTAAATATAAAGAAGTCATACCTCAAGATTTTGAAATCAATATTATTCTTTCAAGAAAAGTACTCCTAGATGCTATAAAAAGAATTTTGGTAATTAGCAAAAGTAGGGAATTAAGTGGTATAGTAATATTTGATATCAACCATAATAAAATGATAGTTAAATCAATAGAAAGTGAAATAGGTAAAGCAAAAGAAGAAATAACGCTTAAAAAAGAAGCCCAGAAAGATTTGGTCATCTATTTCAACGGTAAATTTATTGAAACTATGTTAAGTAACATTAAAGAAGAGGAAATAGAATTACATTTTATAGATGAAACAAGCCCAATGAAGGTGAGTATACCAGATAACCAAGATTTTCTTTACTTACTAATGCCAATAAGAATAACCGCTACAGTATAATAAAACAGTATAAGTTTTCATGATTAAAGATTTTGTAAGAGGTCTCAACGTAATGTCTTATTTCTCTTTTTTTTCTACTTTATACCTTTTTTTACCCTTAATAACACAAAATTATGGATTGAATAAACAGTATGTGGGTATAATCGGGTTTATTTACTCATTTGGTTCTATATTGTCAGGTTTTTCACTAGCGAATTATATAGAAAATCATCCTAAAAAAGAAATTATCATAAATACGATAATAATCGTAAAACTTATAGCTTTGGTCTTTTTAGTGATATTAAATAATTATATCTTTTTATTAACGGGTGTTTTTTTAATAGGTTATTTAGGGGCTTCTTTTGTGGGAAGTAATATATCTCAATCGGAAAATAAAGGACTAGTCTTAGCTATATCCTCACTTGGATTTATAGTAGGCTATCTTATAGGTGGAATAGTAGGAGATTTTAATAAAATGCTAATAATTGTAGCCGGTATTCTTCTTATTTCACTTCTCCTTAATATAGTTATTAAACCTTTTGAACAAAAACAAATAGGAAAAGAAATTAACACTCCTAACTCCTTTGAAATAATAAAAAAAAATTGGTATATTTACCTTAGCTTAGTTTTAAGGCATACTGGAGCTGCAGGAATATGGATATATTTTACATATATACTTCTTAATTACTATAAAATGGATCTTTTGGTAATAGGGATTCTTAATGCTGTTAATATTTTTGTTCAAACGATCTCAAACCCTATCCTTTACAGATTTATCCAAAAAGATGATCAGAAAGTTAAAAAGGTAATTTTAATGGGATATGTTTTATCCGCTATTTATTTTCTTATTTTCCCTTTTACTAAAGAAATCTATATTTTACTTGCTTTACAGGTAATTTTAGGTATTTCTTTTACCTCTTTATACATAGGAAATATTGAGTATTTAACGATAAACAATAGGGAAAAAATCACAGCGGTAACTCTTATTTCTTCTTCATTTTCTTTTGCTAATTCACTTGGGGCATTGATTTCTGCTTTTCTGGTTAAATTTGGCTACATATGGTTATTTTTAAACGGATTTTTACTTTCCCTAATAAGCTCTTTGATAGTTTTTTTTATCTTAACACAAGAAAAAATGAATAGTTATTTAAGAACAGAATAGAGCTTTTCAAGATCCTCTCTTAAATTGTTATATTTTGTAATATTTTCGTTTATTTCCAAATTTGTTTCGGTTTTAAAAATTCCGACTTCTTGTTTATCAAGTTTTAGAAGGTATTTTCCATTAGGTGAACAAATTACCGATTGTCCAATGAATTCTAACTTTTCATTACCTACTATTTCGATTCCTATTCTATTTGAAGTAATGGTGTATACTTTATTTTCAAGAGCTCTAATTGGCATTGCAGAGGGGCAATAAGGCAAAACCAAATTTGCAGGGTGAGCTATGATTTCTGCTCCTTTAATCTTTAATTGTCTACAAACCTCAGGAAAAAACCAATCAAAACATATCATAACTCCTAACTTTATCTCTTTTCCTAAGAAATTAACTTTAAATACCTCAAATTTTTCTCCGTTTTGAAAAACAAATTTTTCCTTATAGAATAGATTTACTTTTCTGTATTTACCGACAAATCCTGTTGGTGAAACAATTATAGCTGAATTATATAAATTGTTATTTTCTTTTTCTGCTACTCCTGCAATGATTAATAAATTGTTTTTTTTAGCAATGTTTATAAGTAAGTTAGTAAATTTACCTTGTGGTATTTCTTCTGCGATTGAAAACAATTCTTCCTTATTTTCAAATAAATAACCAGTTGTTGACATTTCTGGTAGTACAACAATAGCATTTTGGATTTTTTCAAGATAATTCTCTATAGTTTTATAGTTTTCAAAAATTTTTCCATGTAAAGGATTAAACTGTAATACAGCTAGAATCATATTATTCCTCCTATTAGGTTTTCAATAATATTAGAAGCGAAGAAAATAGAAGTCCAAGCTCCTAGGACCATATATGGACCAAAAGCAACATAACTGCTTCTAAGCTCATCCAAATTACTTAAATACACATAATTTTTTACAATCGAAGAAATATAATCCA
>JBKBIY010000041.1:0-9837 GCA_046294045.1 bacterium
ATTAGGAGGTGATAAGAATGCCAAAAGCAGTGGGTATAGATTTGGGTACAACCAACTCAGTTATAGCTTACAAAGATGCCTCAGGTAATGTAATAGTTATACCAAATGCAGAAGGATCCAGATTAACCCCATCAGTGGTAGCTTTTAAAGGTAACGAAATAATAGTAGGAGAACATGCCAAAAGGCAAGCTATACTTAACCCTGAAAATACAGTTATATCTATAAAAAGAAAAATGGGTTCAGATTACAAAGTAAAAATAGAAGGTAAAGAATATACTCCTGAACAAATTTCAGCTTTTATTCTTCAAAAATTAAAGAAAGACGCTGAAGCTTATCTTGGAGAACCTATACAAGATGCAGTTATAACAGTACCTGCCTATTTTAATAATCCACAGAGAGAAGCTACCAAAAATGCAGGTATAATCGCAGGCTTAAATGTACTAAGAATAATAAATGAACCAACTGCTGCAGCCCTAGCATACGGTCTAGATAAACAAGAACAAGTACTAACAGTCTTGGTATTCGACTTAGGTGGAGGTACTTTTGACGTCTCCGTACTCGAAATAGGACAAGGAGTATTTCAAGTAAAAGCCACTGCAGGAGATAACCACTTAGGTGGAGATGATTGGGATCAAAAAATAATTGACTGGATACTTGAAGAATTCCAAAAAGAATACGGCATAAATCTTAGAAATGAAAAATCAGCTATGCAAAGAATAAGAGAGGCTGCTGAAAACGCTAAAAAAGAGTTATCTGTAAAACTTGAAACCGAAATAAATTTACCTTATATATACGCAGATGAAAAAGGACCAAAACATATTAACCTAAAACTTACCCGCTCCAGATTCGAAGAAATGAGTAAAGACCTAATGAGAAGACTTGAAGAGCCCTGCAGAAGAGTACTAGATGATCTAAAAATCACTCCAGATAAAATAGATAGAGTCTTACTCGTAGGTGGATCCACTCGTATGCCAATGGTACAAGATTTCGTAAGAAAATTCTTTGGTAAGGAACCTGCTAAAGATATTAATCCTGATGAAGCTGTAGCTATTGGAGCAGCTGTACAAGCTTCTATAATCAAGGGTGAAACCAAAGACATCGTCCTTGTAGATATTACACCATTATCTCTTGGAGTAGAAGTACAAGGAGGTATGATGCACACTCTAATTCCTAGAAATACTCCAATACCTACTCAAAAATCAGAAATATTTACTACAGCAGCAGATTTTCAAACAAATGTGGAAGTACATGTTCTTCAAGGTGAAAGAGCTATAGCCAAAGACAACATATCATTAGGAAGGTTTATTCTTTCAGACATACCTCCAGCACCCAGAGGAATACCCCAAATAGAAGTAACTTTCGAAATAGATGCTAATGGAATACTTAATGTAACAGCTAAAGAAAAATCAACGGGTAAAGCTCAAAAAATAACCATAACAGGAGCTACGAAACTATCAAAAGAAGAAATAGAAAGAATGACCAGAGAAGCTCAACAATATGCGGAACAAGATAGAAAATATAGAGAACTTGTAGAAGCAAGAAATAGATTAGATCATCTAATTTACTTATCTGAAAAAGCAATAAAAGAATATCCAAATGCTGATGCAAACTTGAAATCAGAACTTGAAAGAGAAATAGAAGAAGCTAAAAAATTAATGAATAGTGACGACATTATGGCAATTAATAGACAGTATGACAAATTGCAAATAGCTTTATCTAAATTCAGCCAATCTGCTTACGCTGCAGCTGGTGCAACCACCGGAAACACTAACTACCAAAGCTCACAACAAGGACCAGAAACAGGAGGACAATCCTCCGGACAAAGCTACAAAATAGAAGACTAATTAAAAAATAGAATACTAATTTAAAAATTGAAAATTATAAAGATTAATTGCCCAAAACTACCTTAAGCCCAAAACTGAAGCCCAAAACTGCCTTAACGGTGGTTTTGGGTATCTTCTTTTTTTATAATTATCGCTAAAAATAATATTCCTAATAATTGTAAAAAAACCGAAAACAAAATCATATTTATAACGGAAAATTTATAGAAATAACCCAAGATAGCGGCTCCTACAAGATTTGATATTCCATATATTGAATTAAAAATTCCAAAAGCTGTTGCTCTTTCATCAACAGAAGTTATATTTGAAATATAGGACTTCATTACGGATTCTTGCATAGCTACCCCAATTCCCCATAAACCAATTGCTACTACTATTACCCAATTCCAAGCTGATAGAAAAAGCAAAGGTGTTGAAAGAAGAGATAGAAAAATACAAAGAATTAAAATTTTAATTCCAAAATTATCGAATAATTTCCCAATTATAATTGCAAATAAACCATCAAAAAGCATTGCAATACTGTACAAAAAGGCTATGCCTGATGGTTCAAATATATTCAAGCTTTTGTAATGGTAAGAAATTAAGAAAAAATTGGTAAATCCAAAACCAAATAAACTCATACCGAGTATATAAATCCAAAAATTTTTGTTTTTTAGAAAATTGGTCTTTTTATTATTTTCTTTTTTCTTGTTTTCTATAATTTCGTTGTCAATAATTTTTGAAAATTTTAATTTTGCAAAAAATAGTAGTATTAAACTTATGATACCAGGTATTGTCAAAAATAAAAAAGCTGTTTTATAATTATTATTGCTAAATATGAGGATCATACCGATGATTAACGGTGCAATTATTGCTCCCGCTTGATCTATAAGTTCATGAATACCAAATGTAAATCCTTGCCCATATTTATGTCCAATATAAGATATAATGGTATCTTTAGAGGGGCTTCTAATAGCTTTACCAAGCCTTTCTGTTAACAAAAGTAATCCTACGGTTGTATAGTTATTAGCAAATGCTAATAATGGTACTGAAAAAGCTGTTAAAATGTATCCTGTTATTAAAAAACTCCAATATTTTTTTGTTTTATCAGCTAAATATCCGAATAGAATTCTAAAAAAGTAATTTATAAATTCTCCTAGGCCAGCAATAAAGCTGACGAATATTATGCTAGCTTCTTTGGAATACATAAATGGGCTTGCTATACTTCTTGAGCCTTCGTAAACTATATCAGAAAAAAGAGCTACCGAGCTTAAAGTTAATAGTAAATTAAACATTAATTAGAAGAAATTTTTAGAAATTGTCATTCAAAACATTATCATCCATACGCCGTAGTGATGGAGAAATTTTTCAAAGGATTTTATTGAAATATTTTCTTTAGAGCCAAGTATTTTTTCAAGGGGTGTTTTTTTGTAAAGTTTAATCTCTACGAATTTTATTTTATCATTTTTAAGTATTTCTTTCATTTTTTCTTTTGCGTTATCAATTGTACCTACTTGATCTATTAATCTGTATTTTAAGGCGGTTTTATAGGTAAATACTCTTCCGTCGGCAATCTCGTAAAGTTCTTGTATTTGTTTTTGTGTTTTTAGATTTCTATTTTCTGCTACATCTTTAACAAATTGGTAATAATACTCCATTACTAGGTTTTGAAAGTAATCTTTTTGGTCTTTGGTTAGGGGTTTAAATGGGCTCAAGGAGTCTTTATATTTTCCACTTTTTATATTTATCATTTCTATACCTATTTTATCGAGAGCTTTGTATACTTGTGGTACTGATATGATTACTCCGATGCTACCTATTATGGATTGGGGGTTTGCGATGATCCAGTTTGCAGCTGAGGAGAAATAGTAAGCTCCAGATGCTCCTAGATTTTGAATATATGCTATTACAGGTTTAGTTTCCTTTATCTTTTTTATTTTGTAAGTTAGTTCAAGACTTGGTGCAGCCATCCCACCCGGACTATCAACCACTAATAAAATACCTTTATACTTTTTACTCTTTTCTATTTTTTCCAAAGTTTTTATTACTTGGTTTATATCTATTGTATTTTCTTCATCTTCGTAATTTACTATTATTCCTTGCAATTTAAGTACTGCTATTAAATCTCCTTGTTCTTCTGGTGATGTTCTAAATAACAAAAATAATCCAACAAAACATCCAAGGACAAATATCATAAATAAGATTATGAAGGTTCTTATTATTCTCATTTTTACCTCCTACTGAGTTTAATTTTCAAAGGTTTTAACTTCAAGTTTCATTGAAAGAATTTGTTCTAATTCTTTAATGATTTTTCCTTTTTTACCGATGATATCTTTTCTATTTTTTTCGTTTACCCAGATGATAGCGTATTTTTGATTAATTGGTTCCACTTTGAATTTTTTATTTCCTAATATTGGTTTTATGATATTTTCAATTTTTTGAGTTATTTCTTGAAAATTTTTTTGAGTATTTTGTAATACGGGTACGATAATGGTTTGTTCTCCAAAGGTATATATTTCGTATTCAAGGGTATTATCTAGGAAATTTCTTACTTCTACAACGGGTCTTGCCAGTCCTGGATCTGCCATACCTTCTGGTACTTTAACCAATATGTTTAATGTTAAAATTTTATCTATTTTTCCTTTGTCGAGAAAAATAACGGTATCTATAACTGAAGGGATGACACCTAATTCTATTCTATGTACGAATCGTTGTATAGCGGCGAATGGTGAAGTAGAATGAACTACTCCCACCATTCCTACTCCTGCTAATCTTAGATCAACATATAGATTAAAATCTTCATCATTTCTCATTTCATCGAATATTACGTAATCTGGTCTTGATAGAAGTAGAATATCGTATATTTCATTTATATTTGCGTAGTTTTTTGAGTATTGAGTTAAGTCTCCTTCGAGGTATAGATCACGGGGGGATTCTAAAGTTTTAACTATTTTTTTGTTATTTACGAAGTATTCTGTAAGAGCTTGAGCGAAAGTGGTTTTTCCTTGACCTGGTGCTCCTGCTATTAATAACCCTTCTATTTTTGCGTTTATCCTATTTTCTAACCTTCTTAGAGATTCCGTATCTTCTCCAAATAAATTTTGCCAATAATCTTGTAAAGAAAGCTTTTTTATGGGTCTAACTATTGTAATTTCCGTCTTATCTGATACTGGAGGGAAAACTATTACTATTCTGTACCTTTGTAACTGAATAACTTTTGTGTAATTTCTATCTATTTCTAATACAGCTTGGGGAGAATTTAATATTTGATCTATTAAGTTTTTAATTTGTTGTTGATTAAGAATTTGGTTTTCTTTTATGAGATTCCAGTTTCCCGGGGTACCCCTTTTTTTTAAAAGAAAACTGTCTTCTTTTATATGTACACTTGTAGTTAATTCATCAAATAGATCTTCAAGGATTGTTATGTTTGATTTGTTTTTTAATTTTTTCATAATTCTTTTTTACTGAATATGAGGGTCGAGAAACTTAAAAAAAATACTATATATGATATACCATAAATAAAAGCGAAAAATATGTACCAAGGATTTATGGGTGTACCCGCTGCAAAAACTATTCCTTGATTTATATTAAAATAATCAAAGTAGGGTAGTAGTAATTTAATTATAAACAAGATTTTTTGAAGAATTCCTTCTGAAATTGTAGACACATATAAAATTGATAATTCGCAAAAAGTATAAAATAGTAATGTCAAAGTTATGTTAATAGGAGCACTTACAAAAAGAGATAAAAGCATTGTAAAAGCTAATATAATTAAACTTTTTATTAATTGTAATCCCAAGGCTGCAAAAATTATAAACATTGTTTTTTTAGTATAAAAATAAACTATTAAAAAAGTTTCAAGACTAAAAAGTAAGTAAGCAAAAAATAAGAAAAATCCAGTACCCAGAAATTTTCCTATAAAATATTGATCTCTAGATAGTGGCTTGGTTATAAATGTATAAATAATTTTTCTTTCCATTTCGTATGCTATATTTGATATGCCTAAACTTATTGAAAGTATAAGTAAGAATATTCCTATTAGGGTTAAAGAGATATCATAGAAAACTCTTTCTTGAAATTTCAATCCGAAGAAGTTAAAAGTTGAACTTACACCAACGAATACTAAGCCTAGAAAAACAATGGTATGAGGTAAAAATCTTCTAAACTCAAAATCAACGGTATACCTTGCTATATTTAATATTTTTTCCATATTTATTAATTTTCTTTACATTTTTTAATTTTACCTTCTTAATTTTTTATTGCTAGCTTTTTGATTTTGGGTATATAAAGGAGATTATTATTGTTTATAAAATTTATACTTTATGGAATTGTGGCAAGCTATAGTTTTGGGAATAGTAGAAGGTATAACCGAATTTTTACCTATATCTTCAACAGGTCATTTAATATTAGCTTCACATATAATGGGAATACCTCAAAATGAGTTTGTTAAAACTTTTCAAATTTTTATTCAGTTTGGAGCTATTTTGGCAGTGATTGTACTTTATTTTAAAAAACTTGTTAAAAATATTGAAATATGGAAGAGGATAATTATAGCTTTTATTCCAACAGGTATTTTAGGGCTTATTTTTTATAAATTTATAAAAAACTATCTTATTGGTAACGATGTGGTAGTAGTTTTTGCTTTGATAACAGGAGGAATAATTTTAATAATAGCTGACAGATATAGCGGTAAATTTTTTAGGTATTCAGAGATAGAAAAAATGGGGTTTTGGGAGGTTTTCATAATAGGGGTATTTCAGAGTTTAGCAATGGTTCCTGGGGTTTCGAGATCTGGAGCCACGATAATAGGTGGAATGTTTATGGGGTTTGATAGGAAAACTGCTGCAGAATTTTCTTTTCTGCTAGCAATTCCTACTATGTTAACAGCTTCCTCTTTTGATTTAGTTAAATCTTATCATAGTTTTGGTTTACAGGATTTTCATATTTTGATGGTAGGTTTTGTGGTTTCCTTTATTACAGCTTTGTTAACAGTAAAAGCACTTGTTAACTTTTTATCTAAGAATTCATTTTTAGGTTTTGGAATTTATAGAATCATTTTAGCTAGTATTTATGCAAAATATTTTATCTTCTAGTTTGGATTTTAATAAGGTGATAAATAAAAAAGGGTAGGAAAATTCCTACCCTTTTTGCTCGATAAGCTATCTATATCAAATCTTTATTCCTTAACTTTCATAACATCAATAGTTGTAGGCCAATAATCCCATAATTTATATTTTTTACCGTTTCTTATGTAGTATGATTCATAGTTTTTATGTGTTAAGCTTATTTCAGTTATACCTAGTTCACTTAGTTTTTTGAGTTCTTCTTTTTCAGCTCTTGCGTTAGAATTCAAATCTTGCCATACATACAGATTATTTAATTCTTCACCTGTAAGTTTATTATCTTTATTTTTATCATACAATGAAAGTTTATGGAATCCATCTAAGTAACCTCCTGCTGTTCCAAATAGTTCGTTACCTGTAACTTCTCCAGTTTTGAAAGTGTTTTCTGATGGAGCAATGAGGAACCCATCTCTTGGACCTAACCATTCTACTAACGGCTTCAATCCGTTACCATTAATATCAAATTCTACAAATTTCATTCTGGAGTAGTATCTAGGATCTACATTTTGTGGATTATGATTTTTTAAGAATGTATCAATTTTACCATTACCATCTAAATCCAAAACTATTGGTGATCGTACTACTTCTGCTTGAACTTTATATTTTACACTTACATTAAAACTATAATCTCCTTCGTCTACATTTATATTCAGGTTTTGTGAATATATATCATATGTACCTGTAGCCCTTCCTGGCCACTGATTAGTTACTGCTAGACCTGTTTCTCCAAATCTTGGATTTATACCTAAAGCATTAAATATTTCTATATAAGGAGCTAAGCCACTATTTATCCAGTCATTTGCTAACCCCTTTACATTTTCTTGTGTCCAACTGTAACTACCTTGTACCTCATATCCTTGATTTCTTAACCAGTCTATTATACCACCTAATCCAGTTGCATTAGGATTTTGTTGAATATACTGTTCTACAAGGCTAGCTATTTCATCCTCTGTAAGAGGTGTACCATTTTGGCTCACATTCAGGTTGTATTTATATCCACCTGAAGCCCATAATTGAAAATATGGTCCGAATTTTTTTGTACCCAAGTCTACGTTTAAATTTGTACTTATATTTTCATTCATTTGAATATTACCTTTCTTTACACCTGCGATTGAGATGGTGATACTTATAATTATAGCTATCATTACCATTAACCAGGCGTATCTCATTGTCATCACCTCCTTTGCATTTATATTTATAACATTTTTTTTCAAAAATTTGTTACAAAATTGTTACAAAAATTATGAAAAAATCCTTAAAAATTTGTAACATTTTTGTAAACTTACACTATAATGGTTTTATACTCTTTTCATTTGGTATTTTTTCCACTTTTCCTACGCTTATGAAATCTTTAGTTTGTAAGGAATAAAAGTTTTCATCGGATATTTTAAAAGAACCAGCAGGGTATTCTGTTATGAATCTATGTAAAATCATATTTTCAGATTCAGAAGTGAAATAAAAATCCATTTGCTTCTTTTCCATATCTAAAGAAGCTACTATAATTAAGCCATTATTATTTACAAAAGGATATATTAAAGGTTTTTTATACGGTGCAGCATAAGTAAATTTTTTATTGTTTTCTATATCATATATTCCTAAATAGTTTACTAATGATTCTTTATCTTTAGAATATGGATAAACGATAAATTTTTGTTTATATAGAGCTATTTCAAAGATATAATCTTGTGTATCAATTAGCTTTAAGTTACCTTTTGAATAGTAATATAGTTCTGAGGGTTTATTATTAACAAGCTTAGTAAAAACAGCAGAATAAGGAGAACTCCAGTAAAACATTCTTACTTTACCTACCTTATTTTCAACTTCTGTTACATTGGTAACCTTTTGAGTAAAGTTTATTTTATCATTGAAGTCGGTTTTTATCCAGTAATAATTTGGATCTTCAAAAATTTGATCTTTATTAAAAAATGCTCCTATAAGATAAATACCTTTATTTTCAACACAATAAAATCCTCCTTTTAATCTTACTCCCTCTTTCTCTTTTTCAACTAATTTGTATTCTTTTACTATTTTTCTTTTTTCCAAATCTAACTTTAAAATGCTAGTAGAATCATTACCAATAAGTAGTATCTCATTTTCATTAAGGTTTATATAGTTTTCAATTTTATAAGCTGGGGTATAAATTAAAAATTTATCTTTAGGGTTATTAATAGGAATTACCAAAATTTTTGTATTTTGACCTTGTTTTATTAATTCTGGATTTCTTTCTTTATCAAGAATTAGCAAATACTTTGAATTTTTTGTAAACCCCATAACATATGATTTAGCATAATCAAATCCATACTTACTAACTTCAGAGGAATCTATTCTTAAAATTTCTTTAGAAAAAACAGTACTTAAAAGATATAAAAAAAATACCGTTAACAAAACGGTAAACTTTAGGTATTTTATTGTTTTCATTTTAACACCTCCTTTATTAGGTTCTTTTTATAACCTACATTATTTTATTTATTCTATTTTTAATGATACCTTTTTTATATCTTTCTCTAGGAAAATGACTGAGGTATTTAAATTTATTATTTCGTCAAATGTATATTTGGCGAAATTAGGGGTCGTTTAAATTCCTCATTGGTATATTGAAACATACCACCAAAGTAACATCATTGATTATAACTTCCTCGTTTAAATTCCTCATTGGTATATTGAACCTACTTTATCATAAGCAGTTTGATAAAAATAATAACCCCCGTTTAAATTCCTCATTGGTATATTGAACCATAAGCTATCCTCCGTTAATTTTATCAAAATATGAACGTTTAAATTCCTCATTGGTATATTGAACCCGCTTCTCCTTCTAATTCAAATAAAAACAATAACTTGTTTAAATTCCTCATTGGTATATTGAACCTAGTGATTATTTCAAGAATATTTTAAGT
>JBKBIY010000042.1:0-9734 GCA_046294045.1 bacterium
GAAGAATCTCCTGAAGAATCTCCTGAAGAATCTCCTGAAGAATCTCCTGAAGAATCTCCTGAAGAATTTCCTGAAGAATCTCCCGAAGAAACTACACAAAAAAAATTAGATGATACACTCTTAGACACAATTGAAAATTTACCACAGGAAGAAATATTTTTAGAAGAAGAAAAAGTAGAAAAAGAAGAAAAAATAGAAGTATCTTCAGAAATACCATCCATAGAAGTACAAGAAGAAATATTAGAAAATAAAGAAGAAACCATTGAAGCACAAGAAGAAATCTCTATTTCTCAAGTACAAAAAGAAATCATTGAATTACAAGAAGAAACCCTTCAAATACAAAAACAAATTCCCGAAATAGAAGAAAAGATTTCGCAAATAGAAGAAGAACTTCTTCAAACACAAGAAGAAACTTCTAAAACACAAGAAGAAATTTTCCAAATACAAGAAGAAATTCTTCAAATACAAGAGGAATCTCTTCAAACGAAAGAAGAAACCTCTATACTGCAAGAAGAAATTATTCAAATACAGGAACTACAGGAACAAACTTTCGAACCAAAACAAACTCTTGAACTACAAAAAGAAACACTGGAATTAGAAAATTTAGAATCAAAAAATAAAGAAAAAACAAAAATTTTAGAAAAAATAGAAAAAACGGAGGAATCTAAAGTAATGAGTGATATGTCTTTTATAAATAAATTAGCATCTATTCCACCAATAGAGGAATTTCATGTGATAAATATAGAAAAAGAAGAACTTGAATACACTTCTAATGATTCTATAGATGAATTTTCACTTTCAACAGTAGTAGCTTTTTACAAAGATCTATCCTTGTTTTCGTCTTTCTCTTCTAGTAATGTAAACAGCATAATGATAGAACTGGATAATTTTTACTATATCGTAATAAATATTGATAACGAAAGAATATTATTAAGTAAATGTTCAAAAAAATCTAACCCATCCTTAATTTCATCATTAATAAATAAAGCAATAAAGTCAAAGTAATTATCAAAATTAATAAAGTGGATCTAAATGATTGATTTATTTTTTATAATCTCCATTATAGCATTTTTTAAAATAGGTTATGAAAGGGGTATTATTGCAGAAATAGCAGATATAATCGCTCTAATAATAGGAATAATAGTTACTTTTAATTTAACCGAACCTATAGCTAAGCTTATAAATTCATTTATAAAATTCCCTAATTTATCATTCCTAAATTTTATTGTAGGTACCGTAATATTCTTTTCCTCCATTTTTATTGTTTTAGCAATAGCATATGGATTAGAATTATATTCGAAATCTTCCCAAGCTTTAGATAAAATAAATAGAAATATCGGAGGAATTCTTGCAGTATCAAAAACTTTACTACTATGGTGGGCAATATTCGTTATCATCTCAATATTCCCCTCAGACGGACCTCTAAAACAGTTCATCATGGATTCCTACTCTTACCAATTTATTATGTATCTTCATCCCTACATAATATCACTTTTCCAATTAGTCTTTCCCGAAAATATAAACATTAAAATAAAAAAAATAATAAAGTAGGTGTAAAACTATGAATACAACAAACATTATTCTTGATACAGAGAAGATAAGAATAGAAGGTGAGAAATATGAAGGAAAAGAAATTACCTTACAAGGTTGGGTATGGAATAAAAGAAGCAGCGGAAAAATAAAATTCTTAATCCTTAGAGACGGAAAAGGTTTTATACAGTGCGTAATAGATAATCCTTCACTATTTGAAGTTTTTGATGAATGCACACAAGAAACAAGCTGCCAAATCACTGGAATACTAAAAAAAGATCCCAGATCTCCCATAGGTTTTGAAGTATTAACTACAAACATAAACATAATACACAAAGCAGAAAATTACCCCATAACACCCAAAGAACACGGGATAGACTTTTTAATGGATCATAGACACCTTTGGATAAGAAGTAGAAAACAATTTGCTATTTTAAGAATAAGAAATGCTACAAAAAAGTATATTCGGGAATTTTTGGAAGCAGAAGGTTTTATTGAATTTGATAGCCCAATATTTACCCCCTCAGCTTGTGAAGGAACAACCTCCCTTTTTGAAGTTGATTATTTTGGAGAAAAAATATATCTCTCACAAAGTGGACAACTTTACCAAGAAGCAGGAGCTTTATCTTTCGGTAAAGTTTATTGTTTCGGTCCAAACTTTAGAGCAGAAAGAAGCAAAACAAGAAGGCATCTAATCGAATTCTGGATGGTAGAACCCGAAATAGCCTTCGCTGATCTAAACTACATCATAGCTATAGCAGAAAATATGATCACCTATGTTATACAACAAATCCTAAAAAATCATACATATGAACTAAAAATACTTGAAAGAAACCTGGAATCCTTAGAAAAAGTAACCCCACCCTTCTACAGAATAACCTATAAAGAAGCTGTAAATTTATTAAAAGAAAAAGGTATGGATTTTAAGTACGGGGAAGATTTTGGTGCCCCGGAAGAAACTGCTATCTCAGAAAACTTTGATAAACCAGTTATCATAACACATTACCCCAAAAAAATTAAACCCTTTTATATGAAAATAAATCCTCAAGATCCAGAAACCGTACTTAATATGGATATCATAGCTCCAGAAGGTTACGGAGAAATAGTAGGAGGAAGCCAAAGAGAAGATAATTACGAAACTTTATTTGAAAGGATGAAAGAAGAAAATATCCCGCTGGAAGATTACCAATGGTATTTGGATCTTAGAAAATACGGAAGCGTACCCCATAGCGGCTTCGGATTAGGAATAGAAAGATTCGTATCCTGGATATGCAAACTAGACCATGTAAGAGAAGCAATCCCCTTCCCAAGAATGCTATATAGATATAGACCCTAATTCTAAATGAATATTCTATAATGAATATTCTAAATGAATATTCTAAATGAATAAAGAAGAAATCTTTTTACTACTTAAAAAGTATCACCATACCAAAGATAAACAATATAGAAACAAAATAGTAGAGCTAATGCTTCCTTATGTAAAATATCTGGCTTACAAAAATTCAAAGCCAACCGATGTTGAAGATTCAATACAAAACGGAGTAATAGGCTTAATAAAAGCTATAGAAAATTTCGATACCAACATAAGCGACAATTTCGTAAACTTTGCATCAAGCTACATCATCGGAGAAATAAAAAGATACTATAGAGATCATAGTAACCTAATAAAACCCCCAAGAGAAATATATGAAAATTTTCATACCATATCTCAAAAAATATCAGAATTAACCCAAAAACTAAAAAGAAAACCTACCTTAGAAGAACTAGAAAATTATACAAAAATAAAAAAAGAAAAACTAATAGAATACATGGAATTTGTTAATCGTAAATATATACCCTTAGAAATCAATTCCTCAGATGGAAAACTAGAAACAATAGCACAAATAAAAAACATATCAGATGAAATAGAAAATAAAATAAATTTTCAAGATGCTTTATTAAAACTTGATCCCCTTGAAAAAACAGTGATAACACTTAAATTTTTCGAAGGATTAACCCAAGAAGAAATAGCTCAAAAACTTAATACCATTCAAGTAAACATATCAAGAATACAATCAAAAGCCTTAAAAAAACTAAAAGAAGCTTTGATAAATGAAATAAATAACGAAAAAAATGTTTATTCTTAAATCTCTAAATCTCTAATAGGCTTTCGTCCAATACATACGTTTAATACATAATTCTGAAAATTTTTTCAAACTTTAATTCTTTTCTCATTCTTCCTTTATAAAGTACAATTTTGTTATTTAGGTAATCAATTTTTATTTTATCAAATTTATCTTTTTTTTCTCCGTCCCAAAATAATAATACTTCTACATTTTGAATTTCAGAGGAAAAATCGAATTTTTCAAGTTCTTTAAATAATTCCTCTTGATCGTACTTAAAACTAGCTACATTATGTAAAATCTTTTTTCCAATTTCAACCACATCAAATTCTTTAGAAATATTTTCATATAACAGAAAATATTCCTTTAAGCTTATGGCTCTATGCTCAAATTTATAATTTAATACACTATTATTAACATTTATTCCAATGCCAACGATATAAAAGTTTTTGTATGTTTCAACAAGTACTCCCCCTACCTTATAATAATCTTTGTTAAATTTTAAAACCATATCATTTGGATATATCAATCCGATATTGTCAAGAACAATTTTTTGTTGAAGTAGATAGTCTTTTAGGCTTTTAATAGCTATCAAAGAGAATATAATTGAAGAAGGGATAAGGTTTTTAAAAAAAGGGTAATTAAAAGATAGATATAGACCACCTTTTTCGGAGACCCACTCCCTAGAATAACTTCCTTTACCTTGAGTTTGCTCGGAAGCTAAAAAAGCAACAAATTTCTCTTGACCCTGAGAAGACAAAAAATACTTAACCTCCTCTTGTGTACTTTTACAACTGTCAAGTATATATAAGTTATAATTCGTCATAACTTTTCTTGATTAAGGAATTGTTCAAGTATAATTAGCGCAGCATACTTATCTATATTTTTCGAGTTACCATATTTTATTTTTGCTACTTCAGATGTATAATCTTCTTCTACAAAGTATATTTCTATTTCTTTGTTTAATTCAATTTTTATATGTTGCCTAAGTTTTTCTGAAAATTTTTTTATGATGTAAAATAGGTCATTTGGTTTTCCGGATATCGGGAATATGGGTTTACCAAAAACAATTTTTTCAATGTTATGGTTTTTTACTATTTGCGAAATTTTTTTTAGTGAATCAGAATTGTTTGGAATATTTTTAAAAGGGGCAGATATTTTTAAAGTTGTGTCTCCTATGGCTAGCCCTATTTTTTTCTTACCCCAGTCAATGGCAAGTATTTTCAATTTTATTTATATTACTTTTTTCTAGTTCCTACTTTGTTAGGTTTTGGCCCTTTTCTGGTCCTTGCATTTGTTCTTGTCCTTTGTCCCCTTACAGGTAACCCTTTTTGATGCCTTATCCCTCTATAACACCTTATTTCTATTAATTCTCTTATATTTTGATTTATTTGTCTTCTTAATTCACCTTCAACTACATAGTTATCTTCTATAAATTTTTGAATTTTTGATATTTCTTCGGGAGTAAGATCTTTTGCTTTTTTATAAGGATCTATATTAGTTTTTTGGAGAATTTCCATTGCTCTTGTGGGACCAACTCCGTATATGTATCTAAGAGCTATCCATAATTGTTTATTATCCGGTATACTTACACCACCTATTCTTGGCATAACTGTTTCACCTTCTTTTTATTTTTTATTTATCCTTGTACTTGCTTGTGTTTTTTAGATTTGGTACATATAACCATTATTTTTCCTCTTCTTTTGATTATTTTACAGTATGAACAAATTTTTTTAACAGAAGCTCTTACCTTCATAGTAATTACCTACCTTTTACTCCTTTCTTAACTTCTTTCAGTATAATTTGCTTATCTACATATCTTATACCTTTTCCTTTGTAACTGTCTGGTTTTCTTATTTTTTGGATATTAGCCGCAACCTGACCAACAAGCTCTTTGTCTATTCCACTTACTGTTATCTTTTGAGGATCTTCAACTTTTAAAGTGATCCCCTTTGGAGGATGGAAATAAACAGGATGAGAATATCCTACTAAAAATTCAACCCCTTCTCCTTTTTGATTTGCTTTCCATCCTAATCCTACAATTTGCAATGTTTTTGTATAGCCGTTATTAACACCATTAATCATTGAATTAACTATACTCCAGTATGTTCCTGATAACTTACTTACAAATCTCACTATTCTTTTTGGAATATTCTCTTTTTTAGGATTGATAAAAATTTGATTGTCTTGAATTTTAATTTCAACCAATTCTGTTTTAAAATTTTTTGATATGGTTCCTTTAGGTCCTGTTACTGTTAATAAGTTATCTTTTAAGTCTACCTTAGTGTTTGGGGGTATGATTATAGGTTTTTTAATTAGTTTAGACATTAATGTTCGCCTCCTTTGGAATTTAGCCAAATATTTTAATTAGTAAACAAAACCAATTATTTCTCCACCTACTTTGTTTTTTATGGCTTCTCGATGAGATATTACTCCTTTAGAAGTTGAAACAATTGTTAACCCCATTCCTGACAAAACTTTGGGAATCTGATCATGTGGTTTATATATTCTTCTTCCAGGTTTGCTGACTCTTATTATATCATTTATAACAGGTTTTCCTTTGTAATACTTTAATTTTACAACAAAATTATAAGAAAACTCATTAACAGGCTCTATTGAATAATCAAGAATATATTTCTCTTTTTTCAATAACTCAAGAATAGATTTTTTAAATTTAGAGCCTGGTATGACAACAACTTCTTTTCCTCTAGTTATAGCATTTTTTATTCTAGCAAACATGTCTGCAACAGGATCTGTAAGCATTATTACTTCACCCCTTTTTACCAACTTGCTTTTCTTACTCCCGGAAGTAAACCTTGATAAGCCATTTTTCTTAGACACATTCTGCAAATTCCAAACATTCTGGAATATCCTCTTGGTCTTCCACAAACTCTACATCTATTTCTAAATCTAACAGGAAATTTTGGAGTTTTCTTCCATTTTTCTAATTGACCTTTTCTTGGCATACTTTTCCTCCTTCTTTATTTTCTAAAAGGCATACCTAGTAATTTTAATAATTCATAAGCTTCTTTATCTGTTTTAGCAGTTGTAGTTATGCTTATATCCAAACCTCTTATTTTATCTATATCATCATAAGAAAGTTCGGGAAATATTAACTGCTCCCTTATTCCAAGATTATAATTACCCTTACCATCAAAAGAGTTAGGATTTACACCCCTAAAGTCTCTTATTCTTGGAAGCACGATTGATATTAATTTATCAAGGAAAGCCCACATCCGTGCTTTCCTTAAAGTAACTTTCAGCCCAATATTCATACCCTTTCTTAGTTTAAAATTAGATATAGATTTTTTAGCTTTTATTACAACAGGATATTGTGCAGTTATGATCATTAATTGTTTTTGGACTTTTTTGATAATATCTTGGTTTTGAGTAGCGTCCCCTACACCCATGTTAACAGTTATCTTTTCCAATCTTGGTACCTGCATTATGTTTTTATAATTAAAAATTTTGATCAATTCAGGAACGACTTCGTTTTTATACTTTTGATATAATCTTAGCTCGCTTTGTTTTATCATAGTTATTTAGTTGCCGAGATTTTTATTCCGCATTAACTCGGCCAGCGGATTTTTTTGTTTTTTATTTTTTCATTTTTCTGCTTTTATTTCTTGCCCCGTTCTTTTTGAAACCCTTATTTTTATTCTTTTACCATCCTTTTCAATAAACTTATAACCTACTCGTGTTGGCTTATTATCTGTTGAATCTATTACCATTAAATTGGATACATGAATAGGTTTTTCAACTTGAACTATGGTGGGTTTTTTATTTTCAGAATTAGGAGATTTTATATGTTTTTTAACTCTATTTACTCCCTGTACTATTGCTTTATCTTTAACTATCTTAATAACTTTACCTATTTCTCCCTTATGTTTCCCTGATATAATTAAAACTTTGTCACCTTTTTTTATTTTCATTTCTATACCACCTCTGTTGCTAAAGATAATATTTTGGCAAAACCTTTTTCCCTTAATTCTCTGGGAATAGGTCCAAATATACGTGTTCCCTTAGGATTACCTTGTTCATCAATTATAACAACAGCGTTGTCGTCAAACCTAACATAACTACCATCACTTCTTCTATATTTTTTCTTAGTCCTAACGATAAGAGCTTTAACTACATCACCTTTTTCTATACTAGAGTTAGGTATAGCTTCCTTTACACTAACCTTAACTATATCACCTATATGAGAATATATTTTTTGAGAAGCTCCGTAAGTTCCTATTAATTGTACTTTTTTTGCTCCTGAATTATCAGCTACAACCAATTTAGCCATTCTAGGTAACATTTTTCTTCACTCCCTTACTTCATTTTGTTTTTCCAATATTTTTATAACAACCCATCTTTTAAGCTTACTTAAAGGTCTAGATTCCATTATCAAAACCTTATCCCCTTTTTTAGCTTCGTTATTCTCATCATGAGCATAAAATTTTTTATATTGCTTTACAACTTTCTTATATTTGGGATGAGTTTTACTTCTTTCAACTTTCACTACCACAGTCTTATCCATTTTGTCACTCGTAACAACTCCGATTAATTTTTTCTTATTTTTCCTCATTCAACTCACTCCTTTTAGTATGCATTAGATATTTTATTCTTGCTATTTTTTTTCTAAAAACTGAAATAAGATGTGGCTTAAGTTCACCGGTTAAATTGGCTTTCATTTTTAAGTCAAACAATTCTTTACGAGTATTTTTTAATTCCTTAACCAAATCACTATAAGACATAGCTTTTAAAATTTCTAAATCTTTTTTTGATTTCATAACACTTCACCTCTCTATCTTTTAACAACTCTTGTTTTTATAGGTAGCTTATAAGAAGCTTGTTTTAAAACTTCAAAAGCTTCATCTTCCTTAAGTCCAACGAGTTCAAACATTATAGTACCAGGCCTAACAACGGCCACATATCTATCAACATCTCCTTTTCCTCCGCCCATTCTTGTTTCAGCAGGTTTTTTACTAACACTTTTATGAGGGAAAATCCTTATCCATAATTTTCCACCTTTTTTAAGATTTTTCGAAATAACTATTCTAGCTGCTTCTATTTGATTAGCTGTAATCCAAGCAGGTTCCAAAGCTTGTAACCCAAAATCACCAAAAGATATACTATTACCTCTGGTTGCCTTTCTTTTCATTCTCCCTCTTTGAGTTTTTCTGTATTTTGTTCTTTTTGGTGCTAACATTATGAAACACCTCTCTTACTTATTATTTATACCAATTATTTATACCAAATCCTTGGGCATGGTAGCTAATTTAAGTTTTTCAAGAATTTCAAATTGCTTCTTAGTTTCTTCATCTTCGAAAACAAGTCCTTTATATATCCATACTTTTACTCCAATTATTCCCCATTTTGTAAGGGCTTCATCTAAAGCATAATCTATGTCAGCAGAGAGAGTTTGAAGAGGTACTTTACCAAGTATTATTCTTTCCCTTCTTGCTAATTCTGCTCCATCCAATCTACCTGCTACTTCAATTCTAACACCTTGTGCTCCAACTCTCATAACTCTAATAGCAGCGGCTCTCATAGCTCTCCTAAAACTTACCCTTTGTTCCAACTGCCTTGCAATGTTATGAGCAACCAATTTAGCACTTAAGTCAGGATGCTCAACCTCCCTAACCTCTAATGTCACATCCTTTTTATTGAATTCTTTTTGAATTTTATTCCTTAAGTTTTCTATTTCTGCACCTTTTTTACCTATAATAACCGCAGGCTTAGATGTATATATAATAATATTTATGCTTGTTCCTCTTCTTTTTATAATTATTTTTTCTATAGAAGCGGGATTGGGATCCTTAAATTTTGCACTACCCTCTTTTACCTTTATACCCATCCTCTGTATTATACTCTTTCTTACTTCTTTGAAAATAAATTTTCGTATATTATTATCCTCTATAACACTTTCCTGATACTCTCTCTTTTTTGGGAAAAACCATATGCTATCCCAATATTTATTTATGCCTAATCTTAGAGCTTTAGGGTGAACTTTCTGACCCATAATCTACCTCCTTGCTGCTTCCTTTTGAGTCTCTTTTTTTAGCTTTTTAACTCTTTCTCTATAAGAAGCCCTAACGGTTAAATGCGACATAG
>JBKBIY010000043.1:0-9710 GCA_046294045.1 bacterium
TATAACCGTATAAAATTCATGTTCTTTTAATCCGTAATGATATAATACAGAGCCTGAATGTCCATCAACATTGGGATAAGGATCTTTTGCTTTGCCTTTTGCTTTTAATACCTCAGGAACAACCTCATATAGTAATTTAACAACTTTGATAACATCAGAATTTAAGCCTTTTTCTTTTGAAAATTCAGCAAAAGCAACGTATCTCGGATCAGTTACTCTTAAAACAGCATGCCCAAAACCTGGTATAACTCTACCAGCAGCTAAATAATTATTTACGTATTCCACTAATTTATCCTTATCTGGTACACCATTAAAAAACTTAATTATATCTAAAATAAATCTTAAAGATTCACTACTTGCATTACCATGTAAAGGTCCTGCTAAACCACACATACCACCAGCTACAGAATAATATATATCCGACAAAGCAGAACTTATGTTAAAACATGTATGAGCACTAACATTACCACCTTCATGATCACTATGCAATATCAAATATAATCTTATCAAATCAGCAAAATCTTTATCCAAAACAAAATCATCGTTAATATTAAGCATATTAGCGAAATTAGCACCATAATCCAAATTCTCATTAGGCTTAACAAAAACATCATCCCTATAAGTTCTTCTATAAATATAAGCAGCAATAACAGGAGCACGAGCTACCAAATTAATACAATCCTCTAACATAGGTTTCCAATATTCCTTTTTACTCATTCCACTATAGTAATTCTTATAAAAAACAGATTCTCTCTGCATAGCTAATATCGCCATAGCAAACTGGGTCATCGGATGCGTATTAGCAGGTACATTCCTTAATACCTCTATTACATACTTAGGTAACCTCTCCCTTATCTTTATATACTCCTCTAACTCCTCAACCTCATCTTTAGAAGGAATTTGCCCAGTTAATAGTAAATACCATATACCTAAAACATACGGAAAATCAGAAACCTTAGGTAATAACTTCATAACCTCCTTTATGGTATATCCTCTAAACTTAATACCCTCATAAGGATCAACAAAAGAAGTTTCACATACAAGCGAAGGAATATCCCTCATTCCTCCCATAACCTGGGAAACCTTAACATCTGAAATAACTTTATCTCCATAATTTTCTAATATTTGTTTATATTCTTTTCTCCAATTTTCCACTATATCTTCCATTTTTTCAAACAAGCTTACCTTTACCTTCATATTAACCTACCCCTTCTACTATTTTTTTAGATTTTTTTTAAATTTTTTTAAATTACTTTTAGGTTATATAATTCTTGACAAAGGGTTTTAATTTTATTTGCTGATTTATCTAATTCTTCTTTTTCCCAACTATCGAGAGAAATATTTACTATTTTTTCTATTCCGTTTTTGCCTAATACAGCAGGTAAGCCTATTACTAAGTCTTCATATCCGTATTCTCCTTGACAGTAAACCGAAACTGGTAGAACGGATTTTTTGTCAAGTATTATTGATTTTAGCATAAGGAATACCGAAGCAGCGGGAGCAAAATAAGCTGAACCCGTTTTTAAAAGAGAAACAATCTCAGCTCCACCATTCCTTGTCTTTTCCACTAATTCATCTAAATCTTCTTTACTTAGCAGATCTTTTACGGGAATACCAACAACATTCGTATGACTTAAAATCGGCACCATGGTATCACCATGACTACCTAAAACCATAGCACTTATATTTCCTGTAGATAAACCCAATTTATTGGAAGCAAAATACTTAAACCTAGCCGTATCCAATACTCCAGCCATACCAAAAACTTTAAATCTATCCCACCCATAATCTTTTAAAATTTTATAAGCTAAATAAGTCATAACATCCAAAGGATTAGAAACGACTACAACTATGCTACCTGGTGAATACTTGATAATATTATTAACAACTTCCCTCATTATAGAAGCATTAGTATTAAGTAAATCTTCTCTTGACATTCCTGGTTTTCGTGCAACACCAGCAGTAATCACTACTATATCACTATTTTTTATATCTTCATATTCATTACTACCTACTACTTTAATATCTATACCAAAGACAGCTCCCATTTGCATCATGTCAAGAGCTTTACCCTTAGGCATATCCTGAACAACATCAACCATAACAACCTCTGATAATTCACTTAATACCAACATCAAAGCTAATGTAGAACCAACATTACCAGCCCCAACTATACTTACCTTCTTCATAATTCTTCACTACCTCCTTTAATTCATAGTTTTCTTTAAACTTACTTTTGTTGTATATACTGATTATACTTTTCTTCAAGCTTAGGATCTGAAATTAAAGAAAGTAAATAATCTCCAAATTCTTTTGTAGTAGCTCCATCACTTCTACCTGTTATAACTACTTTTCTTTCGAATTGAGAAGCTAAAGTGAGGGCAACGTTAATCTTTTTTGCTAAGGAATTAAAACCTATAAATTCAAGCATCATTGCGGAAGCTTTAATTATACTAGAGGGATCAGCATAATTTTGTCTGTTTTCTTGAACCATACGTGGAGCACTGCCATGAATAGCTTCAAACATAGCATATTTAGAGCCTATGTTAGCTGATCCTGCTGTACCTACTCCCCCCTGTATCTCAGCAGCCTCATCTGTCAATATATCACCAAATAAATTAGGTAACACAAATACCCCAAATTCACTTCTTCTTTTATCATCTATCAATTTAGCAGTCATAATATCTATAAACCAATCATCCGCCTGTATATCCGGATAATTTTTTGCAACCTCATAAAAAACTTTCAAAAATATCCCGTCAGTAGTCTTTATAACATTAGCTTTATTAACAGCAGTTACCCTCTTATAACCATTATCTCTGGCATAATCAAAAGCCATCTTTATTATCCTATAACTTCCTTTATAACTGATAACTCTAAAATCTACGCCAAACATTCCTTTAAATTCAATGCCTTTAGTACCTAGAGTATAAAGATCTTCGGTATTTTCTCTGAAAAAAACCCAATCAATTCCCTTTTGAGGGACACTTACAGGTCTTACATTTGCAAAAAGATCTAAAACTTTTCTTAAAGCAACATTTGCACTCTCTATGTTAGGTAAACCTTCACCTTCCTTAGGTGTAGTAGTAGGCCCCTTTAAGAGAACATTACATTCCAAAATTTTTTCCAAAACATCATCAGGTATAGGTTTTAATTCTTTTATTCTTCTTTCTAAGGTTAAGCCTTCTATATCTTTAAATATTACTTTACCTTCTTTTAGTTCTTTTTCTAACAAAACAGAAAGTATTCTTTTAGCTTCGTTAACTATATAAGGCCCAATTCCATCTCCTCCAATAAAACCAATCTTTATAGGTACAATTTCGCTAAATTTAATTATTTCTTGATTTTGTGAAATTTTCTCTATTCTTTCAAATTGTTCCCTTATTAATTTTTCAAAATAATCCTTAACTTCTTCTAAAGAATTATAACTTTCTACAATTTTCATTTTAATTACTCCCCCTCTACTAAATCTTTTATCTTTTTTTTAATTCTTTGTATAGCATTATCAACTGATTTAACACTAAGATTCATTTTTATAGCTATTTCATTGTAAGATAATCCTTGTGATCGCAATTTTAATATTTTTTCTTCCTTAGGAGTTAACTTTGAGTATAAAGCATCTATTATTCTTTTCTTTTCCATAAAATCTATGATAGCATCTTCTATTGAAGTTTCATCTTTAAAACCTTGAATAATTTTTGAAGGAATAATGTAGTTATATAATCCTTTTTCTCCTCCTTCTTCGCCATAAATACCATGCTCTAAAGATAAGGGATTTTTAAGTACTTTTGCTTTGTTTCTATTAGAAGTTTTTATAGCTGTTGTTATTTGCCTTTGAACACATATGTTAACAAATTTTTTAAAATTACCTTTATCCTTGTTAAAATCCTTAATAGCCTTAAGAAATCCTATATAAGCTTCTTGGATTACATCTTCTCTTTCCCCACCAGGAATATAAAAAGGAATAACTTTAGAAAATAAAAATTTGGAATACTTTTTAATAAGGATCTTTATAGCGTCTTCATTACCTTTTTGAGCAAGTATAGCAAGCTCTTCATCACTTAATTTTTCTAAATCCTCATAAAACAAACCATTATCCGAATTCCTATTTTCTTCCTCTATCTTATTCATTTTATTATCAATTTTTTTAGTTTTTTTTTCATTTTTTTTCATTGTTTTTTTATAACCAATCTTTTATCAAAAGTTTTCCTTTCATCATACTCAAAATATTCATCCATTCTAACTATATCTTGTTGATTATATATAGCAAATTCGTAGGTATTTTCCATTTCAATAACTTTAGTAGGGCATATTTGTTCACATAAACCACAAAATATACAGGCACTTACGTTAATTTCAAATTTTTCAACTATTGTTCTTCCTAAATCATCTTGTAAAACTTCCATTCTTATTGCTTTAACAGGGCAAATTTGAGCACAATATCCACAAGCTATACAAACACCACTTTCACAACTTAAACATCTTATACCCTCTTCTATACTGTAGTCATTTATTTCCACAGATTTTCTTACGTATTCTGGTAATTTAGCCATAAAACCTCCTATACAGCTTTTTTATAAACTTTATGAACATTAAGAGGACCTAAGATATTAGCAAAATCTTGGCTTAAAAGTGGTGGTGTTTTTCCTGTTAAGTAATAATGAATTTTTTCTGCAGTTCTATTACCACTAGCAATGGCAACTATGGCAGGTTGAGGACCATAACAAGCTTCACCACAAGCAAAAACCTTAGATCTACTACTCTGACCAAACCTATATACAAAACCATTTGCCATTACATCAAAACCATCTACAACTATCTCCCCTCTTGGACCTACTATGTCCTTCGGAGCAAAAGGTATATCAATATCTCTTGAAACCGCAAGTATAATGGTATCACAAGGTATAACAAATTCCTCATTTGTTCTTATTATTTTCCTTCTTCCGTTTGGTAAAAGAGATCCATAAACACATTTTGCTACCTTTAAACCTTTTATATTATTTTCATCATCAATAACTACTTCAAAAGGCATAACTTGACAAATAAATTCGATACCATCATCTTCTTCAGCCTCTACTTTTTCTTCTTCACTTACAGGAATATCTTCTCTTGCAAGTATATCAACTATGGTAACTTTATCAGAGAAAACTTTTTTGCATGTTCTGGCGGCATCTATACCTGTACCCCCACCACCTATTACAACAACTTCTTTACCTATCTTATAACTTCTAACGCCTGTATTCCAATCTTCTAGAAACCACTCAGCTTGAATAAGATTTACTTTTTCAGAATTTTTCAGATTCAATTTTCTAGGTTTGGTAGCACCAGCAGCTATAACAACAACATCATAATTTTCTTCTAATTCTTCAAAAACTATACCCACAGGGTCCAATTTAGAACCAACATAATTTATTTGCTCTTTATACTTCTCTTCTAAATCTTTTAAAGAAATAAATTTATGCTTTTCTTTATCTTCTTGAGATATGATCAACACATTATAGAAGATTCTTCCATTGGGGGTAAAAGTTACAAGGTTTTCGTATTCTTTATTCATTAGATCTTTATCTAGTCTAAAAAAAGCTACGCCGGAATTCAAGTATCCTCCACAAAAATGATATTTTTCAAAAACATCAACTTTATGTCCGAATCTTAATAATCTATGAGCAGCTGCAATACCCGCGGGTCCAGCACCTATTACAGCAATCCTTTTACCACTTTCCTCGCCTACCACCGTATACCTTAAAAATTCCCTTTCTCTGTAAAAATTCTTAATATTATACTCACTAATTGCTTTTTTTATTAAACGTATAGAGATAGGTTTATGATCTTGTACTCCCCTACTACAAGTTGTTTCACATGGAGCGGTACATAAATTTCCAAAACAAAAAGCCGTTGGATTATTAACAGTTTCTTCTTGAAGAGATTTAAGAAAATTATTTTCACCTGCTAACATTACATAACCTCTAGCATCCACATTAGCAGGACAACCTCTAACACATGGAGGTAAATTAAATGAAAAATTAAGATAATTTGTCCTTTTATATATGCTTTCTATAGTATTAAAAGCTTTTACTCTTACTTTTCCTCTCCATCTTGAAAAAGGCTCTTTTATCGTTAAAGGATAGTTAACAGTGTAAATAGGCTCTTTTATAAAGTATTTGTAAGTTATTTTTAAACCTTCCACTAGTCTTCTTAATGAATCGGCAAGAAAATTTAAACTTCCTATCATTTTAAAATCCCCCAATTCCCCTTTATCATTAATTTCTTTTTCAAATTAGATATTATCCTTTTAGATATTATCCTATATTGGGTAAATTTTTATACTTAACGGAAGACAATTTTATGTTTCTTAAGGAAGCTAAGTATAGGACTATGATAAAAAGTAACCAACTAAATACGGGTATAAAAAACTGCTGCCCCTTAAATAATAAAACGTCTACGGAGGCAATAATTATGTGCAATAAAGTTATCGGTATAAACGCTTTCCAAGCTAAATCCATTAAATGATCTATCCTAATTCTAGGATAAGTCCATCTAAAGAACATTATTAAACCAACCACCAAAAAAGATTTTAATATTATCCAGATAAAATTATCGTTAACAGCCATAATATACTCATATATACCTAAAAATTGAAGTAAAGGAGATAAGGAATTAATTAATGAGTGAGGTAGTAAGGAATATCCTCCTAAAAATAAGACACTAATAATAGCACTGTTAAAAAACAGGTATCCGTATTCTGCTAGGTAAAATAAAGCAAATGCCATTCCACTGTATTCAGTGGCAAAACCCGCTACTAACTCTGACTCAGCTTCAGGTAAATCGAAAGGAGCACGATTGTTCTCAGCTACCATTGACCATAAAAATATCAAAAAAATTAAAGGCTGATAAAATATCAACCAAAAATAACTATTCTGAAAATTAACTATATCCACTATTTTAAAGCTACCAGTAAAAACTATTAAAGATAAAAAAGATAGTAATAGCGGAATTTCATAACTTAACATTTGAGAAACTGTCCTTAATCCCCCTATTAAAGAATATTTATTATTACTTGTCCAAGCAGCTATTACCAATGAAAGTACCATATAACTTGATACAGCAAAAATAAATAATAAACCGACATCTAAATTACCAAGCAAAATGTAATTATTGGAAAATGGGAACATCCCAAAAGCTATAACCACTGTAACAAAAGCTAAAACAGGAGAAAGAATAAACAAAAACGGATAAGAACCCTGTGGAATCATTATTTCTTTTTGTATCAATTTAACTACATCTGCTATTGGTTGTAACAAACCACCTAGCCAAATATTCTTTGAACCCAATTTTAAAAGAAATGGAATATTTACCAAAGTAGGTCCCATTCTTCCTTGAATCTTTGCTGACAATTTCCTTTCTATCCAAACATTAATAATTACACTTACCATTAAAACTGTTATTATCAAAGTAATTCCAATAACTGCAGAAGCTAAGAGTTCTCCAATTTTACCAAAACCAATCCAAAATCCTCCGTTTATACCTAAGAAATTATTAATAAAAGCTAACAACCCTAACTTATCCGCAATTATGTAAACAGGTAAAATGAAAATAATTACCAAAAATGAAATTAAAAAATATAAAAATATCAACTTAGAAGTAAAAATTAAAAAATTAAAAGCATCTTTTTTCATCTTACTCCTCCATTTCTATAAAAAAATGGTAAAACATTACTCACTTTTATATACTTTTCTTTCTTAAGACTTTTAATCCTTTTAAAAAGATTTTCTTTTATTTTCTTTTACAAGTAATACACGCTTGCATTATAATAATTTTCAAGAACATTTACAAAAATTTCTCTTATCTTTGACTCATCTTTTAAATACATTATGTAATCATTGTAATCTAGTAAAGCTCTATTAACTATATTATCTTTTGTCATTATTTTGACGGCTAGTTCACTTTGTACAAGATTTTTCATTATTTGATTTTGTTTATTATCTTTTAAAAATTTTAATCTAAGCAATTGAGAAAAAAGGTAATCAGGATTGTCATATTGATTAGCTATTGGAAAACCAGCAATTGTACCAACTAAAGACTCAAGATTCTTTACAAAAGCATCAAAAAGCATATCATTTGTAATCAAATTATTTAAGAACATTGAAAACTCAACAGTATCTGAATAAGAAGAAATTATATTTCTTAACTTTGTTATCAATGATCCTCTAAGTTTAGAGTAATCAGGACTTTGTTTATCTAAAGAGTTATATATTTTTGTCCATAAATTCAATCTTAACCAGAAGGTTTTATCTTTTGGCATGGAAGGACTTTTTTGGATAACCCAGGGAGCAACTTTTTGCCCCATCCTTCTCAAAACTTCAAGAAAAGAAATAACTACATTATCATCAGGATTATCAAGTAAATTTACCATATTATTTGCAAATTTTTTTAATATCAGTAAACTTTTTAGTTGAGTTTTAATATTATTGTATTCAAAAGAGTTTTTTTTGTTAGAATTAATTAATTCGATTAAAATTGAACTTAGAGAGTATAATTTTAGAAAATAAAAACAATCTCCATAATCTAAATTTCCATTTCTAATTGACCTCTTTATAAAAGTAGATAGTATACTTGTAAACGTGGAATATAAACTACTTGACAAATTTTTAACCATTTTGTCTTTATCCATATTTAAGTTATAAGCACTTATGGTTAAATCATCTACTAAATTTTTTATATCATCTTTAAAAGGCAAATTATTAGAATTTAGGTTTATCATGATTAAAGGAAATTGATCGGGATTTTTATTAGATAAATTTAACAAAAACATTAGATTAAGGATATTATTTACTTCCTTCTCAGAGTTAAAATTTAAAGGCTTAATGAATTCATTGATAGTAGCTAAGGTACTAGTAATACTACTTAAGAATTTTTTCCAGTATTCTATATCATTTGATAAATTTATGTCTTTAAGAAATAATTCTACAAGAGTTTTAATTTCAGGAAAATTAGAAAAGCTATTTTTTAAGTCTTCTAAAAAGCTAGATAATTCTTTTTTTGTGAAATTATCCATATAAATTTTTTCTTCAAGAGAGGCAGATAGAAGTTTAGCTTTGTTAAATAAGTTGATCATTACTAAGGGTTCAGGTAATTGTTCTGGTTTAGCCACCCAAGCAGCTTGACCAACAAAATTACTACCTAAAAATTCAAAAACTTTCCTAGGAAAAGGTTCTAAATAATTTGCAACCAGCTTATTTATCTTTAAACTACCATCTTTATCGAAAATAAAATCCCTTAAAGGATCACCTTTTAATTTCATTAATTCATTTAATTTTTTAAGGTAATCATTTGACAGAAAACTTCCTTTACTAGCTAGAAAAGTAAAATACAAACCCGCAGTAAATAAATACTCAAAATCCGGAACCAAAAAATTACTAAAAGCATTAATTAAATTACCATATATTGAATTGTCATTAAATTTACCAGCAACCTGAAAAGTATCCCCAAATTTATTGACATCGTCTATAGGTATGTTATAATAAGCATTTAAGCTCTTTATATAAAAGTTCAAAAATATACTTGAATTTACTTTTGACATTTTTTACTTCACCTTTTAATTTATTATTCACAAAAAATATGAAATCCTATTGCTTTTCAAAGTAAAAAAAATGTTAAAAATATGAAACTTTTTACAAAGGTTTTGTTTTACTGAGAAAAAATAATATAAAATA
>JBKBIY010000044.1:0-9682 GCA_046294045.1 bacterium
TAAACTAGCTTTATACGCAATAAATAAGAATGCTTATAAAGATCTTATAGCAGCATTAGAATTCTTACCTTTAAATAAAACCCTAGGGAATTTTGTTGAATATTTAAAATATTTTGAAATCATAAAGGCAAAACTTTTATTTTTAGATCAAAACACAAGTTTAAACTTTGCAAAATTAAAAGAACTCGTAGAATCTGAACCTAATAATCCTTTCTACTGGTTTATAAATGGATTGTATTATTTCTCTAATAAAGAGTTTGATGCTGCAAACAATTACTTTAGAGGATCAGTAACTACCGATAATACCTTCACAGAAGCAAGAATATATTTCGCTGTTACTTCCTTCCTAACAGGTAACATAGAAAAATCTTTGAAAATTCTTGAAAACTCACTTAGTAATTATGACGACTTTCTGTATGACATAGTTTTGATTAACCTTTCTGTAATTTACAAAATTCTGGGTAACGAAGAATTTATTAAAAATATTCCTAATGAAATTGTAAATCCAGAAACGATTGAAATATTTAATAACTTGATGAAGGAGGCTTAAAAGTGAGGCATTGGACAGAAGTTGAAATATGGAAAAATGTTACCGAAAAAGAATTTGAAGATTTCCACTGGCAAACTCAAAACAGAATAACTAATCTAGAAAAATTAAAACAAGTTATAAACTTAACAGAAAGTGAAGAAAAAGCTATAAAAGAAGGAGTTGGGGAAATATTTACTCTAGGTATAACTCCCTATTACTCCTTACTTATGGATCCTAATGATCCAAATGATCCCATAAGGAAACAAGCAGTACCATCCATTCATGAATTAGAAAAAAGTCCTTTTGATCTGGAAGATCCGCTGGCAGAAGATATAGATATGCCTGTTCCAGGAATAGTTCATAGATACCCAGATAGAGTCTTATTCTTAGTAACAGATAGATGCTCTGTATATTGTAGACATTGTACAAGAAGCAGAATGGTAAGTTATAGGCCAACTCCTTGGAGTCAAATAGAAATGGGTATAGAGTATATAAGAAAACATAAAGAAATAAGAGATATAGTAGTTTCGGGTGGAGATTCGTTATCATTAAGTGATGAAAAAATAGAAAAAATACTTCAAGCATTAAGAAGCATTCCTCATGTGGAAATAATAAGATTAGGCTCAAGAATGCCTGTAACAAACCCTATGAGAATTACAGAAAAACTTGTTTCAATAATCAAAAAGTATCATCCCATATTTTTAAATACCCATTTTAATCATCCAAAGGAAATAACAAAGTATTCAGAAAGAGCTTTAAATATGTTAGCGAATGCAGGAGTAGTTTTAGGAAATCAAACTGTTTTATTAAGAGGGGTAAATGATTGTCCATTTGTTATGAAAAAATTATTTCAATTGTTACTAAAAAATCGTTGTAGACCTTATTATATATATCAGTGCGACCTTACAGAAGGATTAGAACATTTTAGAACTAGGGTTGCAAAAGGTATAGAAATAATGGAATTTTTAAGGGGACATACTTCAGGATTGGCAAATCCTTATTTTGTGGTGGATGCTCCCGGCGGAGGAGGAAAAATTCCTATAATGCCTAATTATGTGATCTCAATGTCTTCTGATAGAGTTGTTTTAAGAAATTATGAAGGTAAAATATTCCTTTATCCTGAACCTAAACATGCTGATTCACCACATGATCCAGAAAAATGTATCTATTGCCAAGAAATGAAGGAACAATTAGATGGAGTAGCAAAATTACTATGGGAAGGAAATAAGTCTAAGGTTAACTTAGAACCCGAAAGTAAAAGAGATATTAGAAGAAAAAATAAAGAAAAAATATATGTTGAAATTACAGAAGGAATGAAACACAAAACAAGCTGTTCATAAATAGCTATGAGTAAACAAAAAATAGGAAAATCTTTAATATTAGCAGGCTTTATTATTTCGATTATAGGTGCCATCATATACATATTCCAAGAAGAGGAAGAAGAAATAAAAAATATCAAAGATTTAATCAAAGAAGCAGATAAAATAATAAAAGAGAATAAGAAATGAATTATTTTTTTATAGTAATTTTCTTAGCACTGGGTGTAGTATTTTGGTTTTTTGATAATTTATGGAATTTATTTGGTAAGCAGTTTTTAGAGGGTTTTTTTTTTGCAGGTGGGCTTCATCCCGGTGAACAATACGTTTACATATTTCTTATTTCAATCTTAAATATAGGTTTAATAATTTTTAGTTTTTTTAAAAAGCAAAATTTTAGAATAAGTTTGGCTTTGATTTTTTATTTTATTTTTTGTATTTTACTAGGGATTTCAACTTTTTTTTCTTCGGTGGATACTTTTGAGAGCTTAAGAGAATTTTGGATTTACACTCTAATGTTTTCAGCGTCTTTATATGCCTATAATTTTGTATTTGAGCAAAAAGATAAAGAGGAGTTTTTATATAATCATTCTTTAATACTTTTGACGATATTTATCGTTTCTATACTGATAAGTGTTATAGTTAGTTTAGGGTTACCGGCAGGGTCTCCATGGATGTCCTTGTTTTATCAAAAGAATGCTTTTGGAGGCTTTGTACTTCTATTCATACCTATAGCCTTTTCTTTAACTTTATTTTCAATAATTTACAAAGATTATGTTAAATCTATTTTATTTTTTATAGCTTTTATTTTTGGGGTGTTTTCTCTTATTTTTTCAGCTTCCAAAGCTTCTTTTATTTCGTTGGCAATTTGTTTACCATTGTATCTTGCTGGCTTTAGAATGATTAATTTTATTGATTGGAAATCTATTAATTACAAAACAAAAGTTCTCTTTGTAGTATCAGGAAGTTTTGCTTTACTATTACTAACTTTACAATTTATTTTAGACAAAAAATTTACTTTGTCATTAATAGGTTCTATTAAATCAATAATTTTTAGTTTAACTAATACTGTTATAGCTCGGGTGGATTTTTGGGAAGCAAGCCTAAAAATAGCAAATGATTTTCTGTTTGGTTGCGGATTATACAATTTTTCAAAATTATATCCCGTTTATCAAGCAGGCTTTTACTATTATTCAAAAGACCCTCATAACTATTACTTAAAATTAATAGCAGAAACAGGATACATAAGTTTTGTTTTCTTCATCCTACCAATTCTCTATTACATATATAAATTCGTTAGTTTGCATAAGAATATTAATTTTGCTTTACTATCATCTGAGGAATATAAAAATAATATTGCTAAAGATACTGAAGAAATGGATCCAAATTTTAAGCAAAATCTTTCAAAAATTGGTATTTACATTTTATCATATGGAATAAGTTTAGGGATAATACAAAGTTTAATACATATTGCGTTTGATGTAGACTTTAAATTCTCATACATATTAATAGTATTCCTTTTGAATTTATACGTTAATTTAGCAATTATTGAATACTTAGCGAATGAAAAAGAAAAAAATAGTAATAAAATATACCTGTTATGGGTGATAATTTTTTTACCAATTTCGCTTTTTACTCTTTGGTATTCTATAAGAGAAATTCAGACATACAAAGTTGAAAAAATAATAGAAAGATCAGGAAATTATAAACAATATTTAGAAGCGGTTAAAAATTCCTGGCCCTCTTCATCAAAATATGTAACACTTGCCGAACTATACAGAGCTAATTCAAATTTCCAAGAAACCATAAAATGTAATCAAAAAGCAATTAAGCTTTGTAAATATAATTTAAACGCTTATTTATCTATTGCTTATTTGTACACCGATCAAATGGAAAACTTATTACAAATACATACTTCAGATAAAGAAATAAATCAAAAAATAGTAAATAAAATTAATACTCTCTCATATGACACGAAAAAAATAATATTTGAAGCTTTTAAATATGACAATAAAAACTATCCTGATTTGTATATATTACTTGCTAAAAGTTATGAATATAAAAACTCCAAAAATTATAAAAATTTGTACAGGCATATTTTTACAGTAGTTTATCCTCCTCAAGAGTATATAAATCTAATGGATATAAGATTCATAACTTTTGGAGATGTAATAGCAGAAGCTTATGTAAGGTATTTATTAGAAGATTTCATAATTTGTCAAACTCAAAAGGATAAGAAAGAATGTGAAAAAGTAGCAAATTACCTTTATGAACCAATTATAAAATATAAAATTAAAACAAACTTAGAAGAATTCTATATCTTAGGAGCCATTTCTTCCTATATAAAAGCAAAAGAAATCTATTTAAACGATTATAAAATTTCTCAAGAATATTTTCTTAGGACTAAAAATTTATTAGAAACAGCTTTATATCAAACAAAAGACATTGCAATTTTTTACTACTACACTGTAACCCATCTTTATCTTAATGATGTCGATACAGCTTTAGATTTGGCTAAAAAAATATTTTCAATACCTTTGGATTCTTCCATACCTAAGGAACAATTACAAAAACTAAAATTAATAAAGATAAACAATTATTCTGTACTTTCGCAAATATATGATAAAAAAAATCTAAAAATTTTATCAAAAAAGTATGCAGAATTATATAGAAAATACAAGAAATAAAACGACTTTTTTCGAATTAATAAAAAGTGTAGAACAAGATGAATGTAATCTTAGAGTAGGAGTAATAAGGAATCATTTTGGAGAGGAATTATTAACTCCTGCTTTCATTCCTGTAGCAACAAATGCCTCTATAAGAGCACTTGACAGTATTAAAGTCCAAGAAATGCAAATAAATGGGATATTTGTTAATACTTACCATATGCACTTATCTCCTGGAGAAGATATAGTAGAAGAATTAGGTGGATTACATAATTTTATGAAATACAAAGGAGTGATATTTACAGACAGTGGAGGGTTTCAAGCTTTTAGTTTAGGGCAAGCTATAGTTGATGGAGTAGGAAAAGTAGTTAATATATTCACAGCAGAAGGAAAAAAAAGAAAAAATAATGAAGAAAAATTAGCGGAAATTACTGATGAATTTATTATTTTCAAAAGCCACCTTGATGGAAAATTAATAAAACTAACTCCCGAAAAATCAATACTAATACAAACAAAATTAGGATCGGATATTTTAATGGTTTTGGATGAATGTACTTCACCTTTAGCTTCATATGAGTATACAAAAATATCAACAGAGCGTTCAATGAAATGGGCATTACAATCTCTAGAAGCTTTTCTTAAGTATAAAAAACCTCATCAACATTTGTACGGTATAATCCAAGGAGGATATTTTTATGACCTAAGGATAAAATCCGCGGAATTTATTTGTGAAAAACCATTTGATGGAATAGCTATAGGAGGATCCTTAGGTACTTCAAAAAGTCATATAAAAGAAATCCTATCATGGATTAAAAACTATATACCAACTAATCTTCCAAGACATTTACTAGGTATAGGCAGCATACCTGAGATATTTACAGCTGTCGAAAATGGAATGGATACTTTTGATTGTGTTATACCCACAAGATATGCAAGAACTGGCACAGTTTTTGTTAACTACCCTCCAAATTTTATAAAAGACATAACTGCAAAATACTATAACGGTAAAGAAACTAAAAGATATGATTTACCAATAGATGAAAAATGCAATTGTTACACCTGTAAAAACTATTCAGTAGCTTATCTGAATCATCTGTTTTTTGTAGGAGAAATCTCAGCAATGACTTTACTTACAATACATAACCTTCATTTTTACAAAAATCTTCTAGAGAATATAAGAAAATCCATTATAGAAGGAAATTATTTTGATTTCAAAAAATACTTCCTAAACGAAGAAAATTCTTAAAATTATAAAAAATGAAAATTCTTTGCTTTACCAATATACTAGCAGGTTTGTCCGTTTCAATAGTTGAAGAAGATAAAGAAAAATTTAATAATTTACTTGATTTCTATACAAGTGATGGTAATCAAATAAAAAACATACCATTTATTCTTGAAACTGTAAAAAAAGTAGAAAAAATAGAGAATATAGACAGTATTTTTGTAACCACAGGACCAGGGTATTTTACAACCATAAGGATAACATGTTTAATCGCTCAGACCATCTCCTTCTTACTAAAAAAAGAACTACTTTTTATAGATAGCTTCAGTGCTTTAAAAAATGTATTTAACTTTGTTTACAAAAACTTCAATGGAAAACCTATCCCAAATGAACAAATATATTTAATAAAAATAGCTAGTAAAAGATATAGATTAAAACACAATGAAATTGATTTAGAAATCACTTCTTTAGAGGAAGTAACTAACTTAGCAAAAAAAGAAAATATAAAAATTATTTTTAACAACCTAAATCAAAAAGAAATAGAATTTTTTAAAAAAGAAAAGGTAGATTTTGTAGATTTATCAAATATATATAGAGCAGGAACGGTTTATTTATCTAGTAAAGACGATCTTAAAAAATCCCCGGATTATAATCTGAAAATAAATTACTAAAAATAAAGTTATCTTTAAGTAAGCGTATTTATGGACAGGGTAGGAATAGGTTTTGATAGCCATAAATATAAAAAAGGAGAAGGATTAAAATTAGGAGGAATTTTAATACCTTGTCAATACAGTTTTCAAGCACATTCAGATGGTGATATAATTATTCACTCCATAATTGATGCTATCTTAGGGGCACTACCTGATGTTTTTGAATACCAAAATATAGGTTCTCTATTTCCTAATAATGATCCTAAATACCTACAAATAGATTCATGTTTATTATTAAACGAAGTTCTTGTAAGAATATACCCATGGAAAATACATAACTGTGACATAGTACTAATAATGCAAGAACCTAAATTGGGAGATAAAGTAAAAGAAGTAATAAATAATTTACGAAAACTTCTAAAAACGGATCTGGTAAACGTAAAACCCAAAACCGCAGAAAATATGGGATTAATAGGAAAAAGAAAAGGCGCAGCAGCCTTTTGCATCCTAAAACTAACAAAAATTAACAATTAAAAACATATGATAGTAAAAAGCAACTCACAACTAGAAAAAATAAAAATAGCGGGTTACATAAATGCTTTCACGCTTGAAATTCTAAAAAAATTAACCTTAGAGAATTATGAAAAAATTAGTGCAAATACCTTAGATGAGATAGCTTATAAAATCATAATCACCTTAGGGGGAAAACCCTCATTTAAAAACTACAAACCCCCTTTTTCACATCTTGCCTACCCCTACTCAATAACAGTGTCAATAAATGAAGAAATAGTACATGGCCTACCATTGAAAACCAAAACCTTTAAAGAAAACGATATCATAAGTATAGATTGCGGAACTTATTACCAAGGATACCATGTTGACAGTGCAATAAGCTTCTCAATAAATGGAAAGAAACATAAAATTTTAGAAGTTTGTGAAAATTCTCTTTACTTAGCAATAGAAAAAACAAAACATGGAGTACCCATAAACGAAGTAGGTAAAACCGTAGAAAATTATGTGACTTCAAATGGATTTAAGGTAATAAAGCAGTTAACAGGGCATGGTGTTGGTAGATCAATACATGATGAACCTGAAATTCCTAATTTTTTCATACCTGCTTACAATAAAAAATTTTTTAACAATATGCTAGTAGCAATCGAGCCTATGATAAGCGAAAGCACAGAAGAAATAGAAGTTTTAGAAGATCAATGGACAATAGTTACCAAAGATAGATCATTATCAGCACACTTCGAACATACTGTCCTTATACAAAAAGATAATTGCCAAATAGTAACCCAAATTCCACAAGAAATCTTTAATGACTTCTTTCAAAAAACAAAACATATCATAACTGATTTTATAAAAAATCTGTAGAGAATGAATAGAGGTTATACTTTACCAGAAGTAATGGTAGGGATATTATTGATTTCGTTTGCTTTGATTTTAATAGTCCAGTTTATCATTCTTTATAATGAAATTTTAAGAACAGTAAAACAAGTAAAAGAAATTTCAGAACAAGCCAATACTTTATCTGGAAGAATCAAAAATGTTATAAATGCAAAGCCCGGTGAAAAATTAGAATTTTTTTCTAATCCTAATGATAATTACTTGGTAATAAAAAGGAAAGATATTCAAACTAAAAAAACAATAGCAGCAATAGGATTATATTCAAACCAGGATCAATACACCGATAACCATTATTTCATAAACGATTCACTAAAAAAATATAAAATTTCACATCTTATTTACCCAGAATATGCAATCTTAGAATATAACAGTTTTAACTATGTAATTCTTGGAATTTATGGAGATATTAGATTATCTCCAAGATCCAAACCTCAAAAAACTCAATTCTCCCTTTTTGTTTTTAAAATTGAATAAATTTTCGTTTTAAAATTTAATTGTTTCAAAATTGAGAAAATTTTCATAAGGGAAATTTAACCAGTTTGGATAAATATAATATTGTGAGGAAGGAAAATAAGGAAACAAAAAGAGGTTTTACTTTAGTTGAGGTTTTAATAGCTATAAGCATAATAGCCGTTATTCTAATTTCAATCCTTTCTTTTAGGATATATTATAACAATTATTTACAATCGCTGATAATAAAAAACAACCTAAAAGCAGCAATAGCAAAAGCTTATTATAATTCAATTTTCAAAGGAGAAGAATTTCCTTCAAATCCGCCAAGTATAAATAACCACCTCAGAGATATAAAAGGTAAGGATAGTTTTAGCTTTAATCTTGATAAGATGAAAATAACTTATTCAACATTAAAATTTCAAAGGATTCGTTATAATGAAGATTATGAAGCAATAATAACAACCCAAAACTGCAACGTTTTATACAAATATAAAAATAAAGAAATTAATTTCGATATGGATCTACCATTTGTATGTTATAGAAAAATCCCTCACATTCCTAGAGATCCTCGTGAACCTGGCTACGGCACAGACCCCAACAATCCACAGGATCCCATTGGAAACAACCTTGAATTCATTTTTGCTGCTAAATCTTTTTAACCTTAAAGAATATGAAAAACTTCAAAAAAAACTTTGGGTCTGCACTTTTACTTTCCCTTTTTCTTATATTCTTCGCTTTTACTATTTTCTCGATCTCATTTATATACCTAAAATCTTCTAAACAAGATTTTCAAGAATCAGACATATATTACTTATCAACAATGTATGAAGTATATCTAACTCAATTAATTTACACAGTTAACAAAAAAATTTATGACAGAGTGAACTATGAAAACCTTTTATTTACCATCAACTTTTTTCCACTTAATTACAAATTGTACAACTATCAAAAAAATCTAAATGAAGAAATACCAGGATTAACAACAATAACCCAAACAGGAGAAGGAGAAATAAAAGAAATTAATATAACAAATGCAGATGAAAACCAAAAAACAATTATCGAACTAAAAGGAGTAAATCAAATAAGAAAACCAGTATTATTAAGAACCATAGAAGTAAATTTATCCAATTTTTATCTATACCGCAATGATTTTCTAAATTTCTTTTCAAATCAAGCAGCTTCAAATGATTACCTAAAAGAAATTTCTTACAATTATGTAAAAAATCTTATAGAAACTACTTTACAAAGTTTTATTAACAATTTCAAAGATAAAGAAAACATTAATTTTAAATTTACTTCAAAAAAAGAAGATTACGAAGTAATTAAGGAAAATGATTATTTTATTATAAACGCTCCATTTAAAATTACTTATAGTTTTAAATCAAAAAATGAGGAATCAAAAATTTCTAAAGATTATTTTCTTACGATAAAATTCAAAC
>JBKBIY010000045.1:0-9510 GCA_046294045.1 bacterium
TGGTAGATGAAGCACCAATTGTAAAATTAGTTAACCAAATAATATTCCACGCAATCTCAGACAAAGCTTCAGATATACACATCGAACCTTGGCCCAAAGAAGTAGTAGTAAGATACCGAATGGATGGAATACTCCATGAAATCATGAGAATTCCTAAACACATACTTGCTCCCATGGTGTCAAGAATAAAAATCATGTCCGCTTTGGATATAGCAGAAAGAAGAAAACCACAAGACGGAAAGATCCACCTTAAATACGAAGGACGAGAATTTGACTTACGGGTATCTACAATCCCTACCGTCAATGGTGAAAAAGTAGTAATGAGAATACTTGATAAAAGCTCTGTTATGTTAGGGCTTGATAGATTAGGTTTTATGCCTGATATAAGAGAAAAGCTAGAGTGGTTAATCTCAAAACCTTATGGTATGATTCTCGTTACAGGACCAACGGGATCAGGTAAATCAACCACTTTATATGCTTGTTTAAACAAACTAAATCAAGGGACGGTTAATATAAGTACAGTTGAGGATCCGGTAGAGTACCAAATACAGGGTATAAATCAGGTGCAAGTTAATCCTAAAGCGGGTGTAACATTTGCCAGTGCTCTTAGGGCTTTCTTACGACAAGACCCAGATATAATAATGGTTGGAGAAATACGGGATCACGAAACCGCTCAAATAGCAGTTGAAGCCGCACTAACCGGACACTTAGTATTATCCACTTTACACACAAACGATGCTCCTTCAGCAGCAACACGTTTAATAGAAATGGGAATAGAACCCTTCCTCGTTGCCTCAGCAGTCGTCGGAGTACTTGCTCAAAGATTAGCAAGAACAATATGTCCAGCTTGTAAAGAACCCTATGTGCCACCTAAAGAAGCTCTCAAAGACATAGGATTAGCCTACACAGAAGAAGAAATAGTATTCTATAAAGGAAGGGGATGTGAAGTATGTAAAGGTAGCGGATACAAAGGAAGAACAGGTATACATGAGTTATTAATAATATCCGATGCTGCAAGAGAAGTTATTTTAAGACGAGGTAGTGCAAATGAAATTAAAAGAGCTGTCCTTGAAGAAGGATTTAAAACTCTTCAAGATGACGCCCTAAGAAAAGTACTTGAAGGTATCATAACCGTAGAAGAAGCTCTAAGAGTCGTATTCATGGGTAACGCATAAATCTCTATAATATAAAACAAATTTCGAGCAAATGTTTAATGAATGGATTAAATGTGAAAAATGTAGAGCCATAATAAATAAAACCGATTTAGAAGAGAATTTATGGGTTTGCCCTAAATGTAGTCATCATTTTTACATTGACGCAAATACCAGAGTAAACATCACTCTTTCATTTTTTGAAGAAATGTTCAAAGGTATAAAAACAAAAGATTTTCTTAAATTTGATGATTATGCCCAAAAGATTAAGAAAGATTCTGAGAAATTAAAAATAGAAGAAGCAGTTGTAGTGGGAAAAGGTTTCCTTAAAGAAGATAAAGAAAAAAAATTTCCAATAGGATTAGGTGTGATGGATTTCGGATTTAGAGGGGGATCAATGGGGAGCGTAGTAGGAGAAAAAATAACCTTACTAACTGAGTACTGTATTGAAAATCAAATTCCGTTGGTTTTATTTTCTGCTTCAGGTGGAGCTAGAATGCAAGAAGGAATAATTTCTCTTATGCAAATGGCTAAAACTGTTGGGGTAATAAACAAACTTAAACAAAGAAGGATACCTTTCGTAAATGTGGTAACAAATCCTACAACGGGAGGAGTTGCAGCAAGTTTCGTAGGAATAGCGGATATCATTATCGCTGAACCCGCATCTACCATAGGATTCGCAGGTAAAAGAGTGATAGAACAAACTATAAAACGTAAGCTACCAGACAACTTCCAAACAGCAGAATTTAACCTTAATAACGGGCTAATTGATGCAGTGGTTGAAAGAAAAAAATTAACCACCTTTATTTTTCAATTTATCCAAGCTTTCTATTATTGGAAATGATATGTATTATTTCCACCTAGAATTATTTCAGTCAATAATAGAGTTTGCAATAAAATCAAAAAGTATAAGTAAACAAAAGATAAAAAAGGTTAAAGATTTTTTTAAAGCTCTTAATAATTTACCTAGTGAACGCATAAAAGAGATTCAAAAAAGTGATTACATTTCCGAAATTTTTTCAAAAGATGAATTTATGGAGCTATATGCTCTCTACATAAACAATAATGATAAAGTGATAAAAGATATTTTTGGAGAAATTTCTATAGTTGATATTGAAGAAATAAAGATAGATTTTGATTTTCTTGCTGAATTAAATAGTAAAATAAAGAAGATAATTGAGAAAAATGCAGTCTTTTTAGTAAAGGCAGGTTCAAAAATTTATTTGACCATCCCTTTTCCTTTTGACAGATATCTATATTTTGATATAAAAAACTTAGTAGGGGAATATGCGGTTTTACTAGGTTATCCTTATGATGTTTTTGAAGTTTGTCAAAAAATACTTTTAAAAATTAGAGAAAAAGAAATACAAGGATTCTTGCTAGTATCCTCACAAAAATTTCTAAAAAAAGCAGATTTAATACCAATAGAAGAAAAAAAACATGAAGAAAATAAATATTTAGAGATCAAATTATATTCTTCAAAATTTGATAAAATAGATAGTGTACCAAAATCTAAGCTTTCCCAAATTGTTAAAAAAAAGAAATTCTTCTTAATTGGCTCTCCTGCTTCCAATGATTACGATACAATAAAAGCTTTTGTAAGTGAAGGAGTAGAGGCTATCAAATTACACACTAACATTGTTCATCCCGTTAGTAAACAAAAAATTGGTTCCTTCAATGAGGAAAAAGAAAAAATTTTGCAAGTAATACTTGATTATCCTAATGTTTTATGGGGGCTTGTACCTGGAAATTTAACTACAAACCCCGAGTGCTTTGAAGAAATAGATCTTCTTGAATTGGAAAGTTACTTCGATTTTATTGATCTATTTCATCATTCTTATACCCTGCATTATTTATCTTACAAAAATGATAAAATGGTGGCAATTGACAAAGTATTTTCAAAAATTGAGATGGAAGTAATTGAAAAACATAAATTTGTTGCCGTAGAAGCTTCAATTGTAGACAAAAATTATTACGGAACGCCTTTAACTTTAGAAGATATTATTAATTACAAAAAGATTGTAGAAAATACGGAGATACCCGTTTTCGTTTCCACTCAGAAAAAAATACTACCTTCTCATGTACCTTTTCTTTACAATATTGGGGTTAAAGGAATAGTTTTAGGACAAATATCTACCTCATTTGATCCAGACAATATTAAAAGAATTGTTAATAAATTCTTTGAAGAAATTATAAAACTCTAACAAAGAAAACCATAATGGATATATCCGTTATAATACCTGCATACAATGAAGAAAAATATATTTTGAATTCTTTAAAAAGTTTAGTTAATCAATATTTGGTATCCAAGATTAATTATGAAATAATTGTGGTAGATAATGGAAGTGAAGATAACACAAAACAAAAAGTGTTAGAATTTATAAATTACATAGAAAACAAGAAAAAGGTAGGTGAAGTTTGTCGAAATGTTCATATTTCTTTAATAGAAGAAAAAAGGAAAGGTGTAGCGTTTGCTAGACAAACAGGATTTTATAACGCAAGAGGAAAAATAATAGCTACCACTGACGCTGATTGCATAACCTCCCCTCTATGGCTTAAAACAATATACAATATCTTTAAATATAACTACGATTACCTTTTAGCCCAATTTTCTCACAATTTCCCAAAAAGAATAAGAAAAAATATCTTAAAAAACTATAACAAACCAATAGTAGCTGCAACAGGTTTAATAAAATTTTATGATGATGACACTTATGAACTACAAATGATAAATAAGTTAATACCTGTTTTTTTAGGATTGGGTAATTTTTTTTGGTTATCTCCGGTTTTACATGGCTCAAACTTTGCAGTACTTAAAGAGGCATTCCTTAAAGTAGGGGGATTTGATACCTCCTTGAAAACAGGAGAAGATCTGGATTTAGGAGTTAGACTTTCAAATCTCGGAAAAATAGTTTTTTTACCCGCTATAGTTTACGCTTCCTCCAGAAGATTTAGAAAAAATCTCATTAAAGCTATCGCTATATATACTTTTGCTAATTTCTTATCACACAGAATTCTAGGGAAACCCTTAATCAATGAACTAGATACTGCAAGAGGAGAAAAAGATCAGATCTTTTTCCCGCTAAAAAATCAAAATAATCAAAACTTTAAACATTTAAGACAAAAACTTAAAGAACTACTTCAAGAAATAAAAGAAAAAATTAATCCGAAAATCAAATAATAAAGTAAAGTTAAATAAACGGAGGTAAATGTATGAAAGAGATATCAAAAATAGCCCCTGTAAACCATATCGGAGAACTTAAATACATTGATATAAAAAACATTCCAAATATTACCAAATTCCCATTTTCTATCAGAATATTACTAGAAAACATCTTAAGAAATTATGATGGATTTAAAATAAATCAAGATCATGTTGATTTAATAGTTAACTATGATTCAAAAAATGTTAAGGATAGGGAAATACCTTTTAAACCTAACCGAATACTTGCCCAAGATTTTACAGGAGTACCGTTAATAGTTGATCTTGCATCAATGAAAAAAGCTGTAGAAAAATTGGGATCCACTAAAAAAGTTGACCCCATTATACCTATAGATCTTGTTATAGATCATTCTTTAATCGTTGAAAGCTACGGTAGTTATTTAGCTTTTTATAAAAATGTGGAACTAGAATATCAGCAAAATAGGGAAAGATACATATTCCTTAAATGGGCAAGAAAAATTTTTAATAATCTAAGGTTAATACCTCCTTCTACAGGTATATGTCATCAGGTTAATTTGGAATATTTATCTAAGGTTGTTTATATAGAAAATGGTTGGGTTTTTCCGGATACTTTGATAGGTACGGATTCACATACTCCTATGGTCAATGGTATAGGTATTTTAGGATGGGGAGTAGGGGGAATAGAAGCAGAAGCGGTAGCTCTAGGACAACCATTATATTTTTCCCTTCCTGAAGTTATTGGTCTTAAATTAACGGGAACTCTTAAGGAAGGAGTACTTGCTACTGATTTGGTACTTACCATAACCGAACTTTTAAGAAAATACGGAGTTGTTGGAAAATTTGTTGAAGTATTTGGTCCGGGAGTGGATAGTTTATCTGTACCTGACAGAGCCACAATTTCAAATATGTCTCCAGAATTCGGTTCTACCATCACTTATTTCCCTATTGATTCCAAAACAATTGATTATCTTAAACTTACAAATAGACCCAAAGAATTAATAGATTTAGTAGAAAAATATGCAAAAGAGAATTTATTATGGAGAGAAGATGAAGAAAAAGTAGTGTATACTGATGTTATTGAGCTTGATTTAGGTAGCGTTGAACCATCTGTAGCAGGTCCTAGAAAACCTCATGAAAGGATAACTTTAAATAAAAACATATTTGTTGATGTTTCTAAGAACATGTCTGAAAGTAGAAGTGCGGTTTTAACTAAAGTTAAAGTAAAAATCGCAGATGAGGAATTAGAATTAAAAGATGGAGATGTTGTTATAGCAAGTATTACAAGTTGTACTAATACTTCAAATCCTTTTGTTATGTTAGCTGCTGGGTTGATAGCTAAAAAAGCGGTTAAAAGAGGTTTATCTGTTAAAAAATATGTTAAAACTTCATTAGCGCCGGGGTCAAAAGTTGTTAAAGCTTATCTTGAGGAAGCTGGACTTATACCCTACCTCGAAGCTTTAGGATTTTTCATTACCGGTTACGGATGTACTACATGTATAGGAAATTCAGGTAGTTTACATCCATCGATATCTGAGGCTATAACGGCTAATAATTTGAATGTTGCTGCAGTACTTTCTGGTAATCGGAATTTCGAAGCTAGAATTCATCCGCTAGTTAGAATGAACTTCTTAGCTTCACCACCTTTGGTAATAGCTTTCGCTATAGCTGGAACCGTAAATATCGATATATTTAAAGATCCGATAGGTTACGATAGGGAATCCAATCCTGTCTTTCTTCATGAAATCTGGCCAACAAATTCAGAAATAAACGAATTAATATCTTCAGTTGTTAAATCCCATTATTTCTCAAATGTTTATAAAAATGTGGAAGAAGGGGATGAATTATGGAAAAGTTTACCAGATGAATTAGAAAATCTTGAAAATTCTACTTATATAAAACTTGCACCGTTTTTTGATGAAGAATTTATTAATGAAGAATCCGTTAAAAACCAAGTCACTGATATTATAAGAGCTAAAGTTTTATTGTTACTAGGAGATAATGTAACAACTGATCATATTTCCCCTGCAGGTAGTATAAAAGTTGATTCTCCTGCTGGTAAGTATCTCCTTGATCATGGTGTTAAACCTAAAGATTTTAATTCATACGGATCAAGAAGAGGGAATCATGAGGTTATGATCAGAGGTACCTTTGCTAATGTTAGATTAAAAAACTATCTAATTGATAAAGAAGGAGGTTATACTTTAAAGGATGGTAAAATTCTGACAGTCTATGAGGCTGCCACTGAATATAAAAAAGAAAAGGTACCTTTAATAGTCGTAGCAGGTAAAGAATATGGTACGGGATCCTCAAGGGATTGGGCTGCAAAAGGAACAAAACTACTTGGAATAAGAGCAATCTTAGCTCAAAGTTTTGAAAGAATACATAGAAGCAATCTTGTAGGAATGGGAGTTCTACCTATACAATTTGCTAATCCGCAAAATTATTACGAAATACTTGATCTTAATAAATCCAAAAACTTTTCAGAACTCTTTTTTAATATTATCGGACTAAATGAGCCGTATCCTAAGAAATCAGTAAAAGTACAGATTACCGAAAATGATAAAATAATAAGAGAATTTGAAGCAACGTTAAGATTAGATTCTTGGGTTGAAATAGAGTACTACAAAAGCAACGGTATTTTACCTTATGTCCTAAAAAATATGTTTAGTTAGAAAAAAATATAAAAGGGGATATAAAGAGCTTGGAAAATATTGAAAGTATCTTAGAAAATAGTCCTTTAGCTATATTGAAAATCGAAACTAAAAAATTAGTACCGGTTGATGCACTAGGTGACATAAACAAAATCCTAGGAATAAGCAAAAATGAATTAATAAACAATCCTGAAATATTTCAAAAGAGTATCTTACCAAGTATTATTAAAGAAGTATTTCAAGCTAAAATTTACGGTCCTCGTGAAAAAAATATTTTTTCAAAAGTAATTAATGTTTGGGTTGAAGATTCCATAAAAAAGTTAAAAATAAGCGTTTGTTGTTTAAAGAATTTTATCTTACTTTTTCTTGTCGATGTTACAAATGAATATGAATTAATAGATAAGTACAAATATCAAAATGATTTCCTTAATTCACTTTTATCTTCTATACCGCAAGGGATAGTAATTGTAAACTCAAACAATTTGGTAGTAAAAAAATATAAATATAACTACCAGCTAAAGGAAGTATGTGAAGTAATGGGAATAAGGGAGGGCATTTCACTTTACGAAACTTTTCCTTCTGAAAAACTTAATCTTATAAAATACAATGTTGATTATGTTTCAAAGGTTGGAGGATATAAAAATGTATTATTTGAAATCAAAGTGGGAGAAATAAAAAAAACTCTTCAACTATCATTTTCCAAAGTTTCTAAAAGTGATGTTTTAATAGTTGTAAACGATATATCAGAATTGGTGGAATTAAAAGAAAAGTATGAATACTTATCTTTACATGATCCTTTAACAGGTTTACCAAACAGAAGGTATGTTACTGATCAATTAAAACAATTTGTAATCCAAGCTTCAAGGCACGGAAGAAAAATAGGAGTCTTATTTATAGATATCGATAATTTTAAAGATATTAACGATAATTATGGGCATCATATTGGAGATAAATTGTTAAAAGAGGTTAGCCAAAGGATATTATATAGTTTAAGGCCAGGGGATGTGGTTGGCAGAATGGCAGGTGATGAATTCATCGTAATACTTGATGACATAGCTAAACCCGAAGATGTTCAACTTGTTTGCAATAAAATCCTTTCCAACTTAGAAAAAATTGAAATTGATGATATACTAATGGACATTACTTTAAGTATTGGAATATCTATTTACCCTGAGGACACTGAAAATGTTGATGATTTAATAAAATTTGCAGATATGGCAATGTATAAATCAAAAGAAAAAGGTAAAAATACTTTTGAGTTTTATTCCAAAGAAATGGCACAACGTTTTAAGTACAGAATAGAAATGATAAACAAAATTCAAAATGCAATAAAAAACTCAAGTTTTACAGTATTTTATCAACCTATTATTGATATCAAAGACCTTCAAGGGCAAACGGAAGAGGAAATAAAACAGGAAATAGTTAGTAAAGGTTTAATCATAGGTTTAGAAGCTTTAATAAGATGGTTTGAAAATGGGAAAATTATACCCCCACTTGAATTCATACCTCTTGCAGAAGAAACTAACCTCATAGTACCTATAGGTAGAATTGTACTTGATCTTTCAACAAAACAAATATCTAAATTTGAAAAAAAACTTTTTATAAACGTATCTGCTAAGGAATTTGAGTATCCTTTATATTTTGAACAACTGGTTAAAATTCTAGAAAAAAATTCCTTTAATCCTCGTTTTTTAAGTATTGAAATAACCGAAGGAATAGTTATAAAAAATATTGATAAATTTTTAGATATAGCAAGCGATTTAAGAAAGTTAGGTATAGAAATTTGTATAGATGACTTTGGTGTAGGTTATTCAAGTTTGTCTTCCCTTATTAATATTCCTGCAAATATAATAAAAATAGATCGAAGCTTTATTGCCCAAATAACCAAAGATGAAAAAGTTAGAAGAATAGTAAAAGGTATAATTGATATTTCCAAAATACTAGGATTTAAAGTTGTAGCGGAAGGAATAGAAACATTTGAGCAACTTAAAATAGTTAAGGAATATGGATGTGATTATGCTCAAGGATTTTTCTTTTTCAAACCTGCTCCCATAGAAGAAATAGAGAAATTTTTGTAATAAAGGGTAAATTGAAAGTAGCACCTGCCAGTAAGGGTGCAATACAAATACGCTGGCTGACAAAGGAGAAAAATGGATAAAATAGACCAAGATTTGCTAAATGAAATGGAAAAATCTGAAGAACCTATGATTAGAGTTATAGTACAAACTTACGATGGATGTAAAGAAGAGGAAGATAAAAAACTTGTTAAAAGCGTAGGAGGGGAATACCTATTTGATCTACCTATAATAAGTGCATTTGCTGCTAAACTCCCAAAATCAGGTATTAAACTACTTGCCCTCAATAAAAGAATAAAAAAAATATTTTATGATAAACCAGTTAGCTTATAATAATTTGTAATTACTTGTAATTAATGAAAGCAGGGATAGTATCAAATAGTCCTGGAGAATTAGTAGGTTGGGCTATACCAGCTTCTAAAATACTTAAAAATTATGGATTCTCTGTT
>JBKBIY010000046.1:0-9372 GCA_046294045.1 bacterium
ATAATGTGGATTTAAAGCTTACCTCTAGAGGCGCTTATAAAGCTGCTACATATTATTACAATGAAAAAGATCTTCAAAAAGCAAAATATTACTATTTACTATCAACGAAATCTTATGGAAAAACTATACCTGAAGCCTATTATTACGCAGGTTACATAGATTTTTTACTAAAGAATTTTGAAGAATCTGAAAAAAATCTTCTAAATTACATAAGTTATAATTCCAAAAGTGTTTCAACGTGGTTTTTATTAGGAGAAATAAGGAATACAATAAATAAAAAAAATCTTGCTATTGCCTCTTACAAAGAATGTTTAAAGATTTTGTATCCTAAGACGGAAAGTTTATTATTATCAACCCCTATAACTCAAAATGAATTAGAAAGATTAAAAAAGGAGATCTTAATTTATCCCACGCTTGATAATTATATAAAAATAGCAAGAATTTTTGAACAAAAGGGGGATTTTGAAAATGCTATATATTTCTACAGAAAAGCTATATTTTTCTTTGAAATAGAACTAGATAAGCCATACTCTCTTTCATCAAGTCAAAACAATGAAAATAATGAAGATTAAAAAGGTTAAAAAATTAGGAGGAATGAGATGTTTGATTTTATAGGGTCTTTAATTGCTATTATAATATTTTCACTTATAATATTCTTCTCTTTTGTTATACCTTTATTAACTATGATAATTAAGATAATAAACCAGTATGAAAGGGGTATAAGGTTAAGGTTAGGTAAATACACTGGTAGGATCGAAGGTCCAGGATTGATATTGCTAATTCCCTTTGTAGATAAAATGATAATAGTTGATATAAGAGAGATACCAATGAACCTTCCCTCTCAAGAGATTATAACTGCTGATAATATAACTATTAAGGTAAGTGCAGTGGTTTATTTTCAAGTTGTGGAGCCCGATAAAGCTGTTTTAAAAAATCAAGACTATATTAATTCTATATTCCAAATATCTCAAACCACTCTCAGAAACGTAGTGGGACAATCCGAATTGGATGAAATATTGCAACACAGAGAAAAAATTAATGAAAAAATAAGGGAAATTGTGGATGAAAATACTCAAAGGTGGGGAATAAAGATCAATTTGGTAGAGATAAAAGATATAGAGTTACCGGAAAGTTTGCAAAAAGCTATGGCAAAACAAGCTGAAGCGGAAAGAGAAAGAAGAGCTAAAGTTATAAGCGCTGAAGCAGAATTTCAAGCTGCTCAAAAACTCGTAGAAGCAGCTAATTTAATAGCTTCTCAACCTGTATCCCTTCAACTTAGATTCTTTCAATTATTGTCCGATGTATCTTCCAAAGGCTCAAGCTTAGTTATACCAGTACCTACAGATCTTTTCAAATTTATTTCAAAGCAAGTTGAGGTCAATACAAATCAAAACGAAAGGAATAATTAATTTAATATTTTATAAACGGAGGTGAAAATTGTGTACTATTATCCTCACTTAAACAGATATCTAGAGTATTATAATTACTCAATAGAAAATATCGAAAATCTTTGGGCATTGCAAAGTAATATTATTCCTTGGTTTAAAAGATGGGAAAAGATATTGGAAAATAATCACCCATTTTACAGATGGTATGTAAACGGTTATTTAAATGCTTCTTATGTATGTGTTGATTTTCATAATGAAAATCATAGAAGAAATAAAATTGCTTATTACTGGGAAAATGAATTAGGTCATAAGAAAAGTATAAGCTACGCAGAGCTTTATAGTAAAGTAAATGCTTTTAGTAATTTTCTTAAAAATCTTGGAGTAAAAAAAGGAGATGTTGTATTAATTTACATGCCAATGGTTATTGAGGCTATAATTTCTATGCTTGCTGTTGCTAGATTAGGAGCAATTCATAATGTAGTGTTTTCTGGATTTTCTAAAAACGCTATCATCGATAGGATTGAAGATAGTAAAGCTAGCTACATTATAACTGCTACATATACATACAGACGAGGTAAAAAAGTTGATTTACTTTCTAATATTAAAGATATAAATTTACCATACATTCAAAAAGTGGTAGTACTTGATAGAGAGGGGGATTTTAAGGAAGAAGGAAATTTAGTAAAATGGCCAGAAAACCTTGAAGAAGTATATGTAACACCAGAACCTGTAGAATCCAATCATCCTTTATTTGTACTCTATACCTCAGGTACCACTGGTAAACCTAAAGGAATAATGCATTCTACAGGCGGATATTTGGTATATGTTAGTTCTACTTTGATGTGGACTTTTAATTCTTATGAGGATAGTGTTTGGTGGTGTACCGCAGATATAGGGTGGATAACGGGGCATAGTTATGTAGTTTACGCTCCGTTAACACTTGGTTTAACTAGTTTTATTTATGAAGGAGCTCCTGATTACCCCTCCCCCGAGAAATGGTGGCAGCTAATAGAAAAATACAAAATAACTGAATTATATACCTCTCCTACAGCTTTAAGAATGTTTATGAAATACGGAGAAGAGTATATTAAAAAGCATGATCTAAGCAGTTTAAGGATGTTAGGCTCAGTTGGAGAACCAATAAATCCCGAAGTATGGGAATGGTACTTCAAAAACATAGGAAATAATAGATGTCCGATTATTGATACTTGGTGGCAAACAGAAACTGGAGGATTCATGATTGCTCCTTATTTAGGAATAATTCCATTAAAACCTGGTTATGCTTCATTACCTTTACCAGGCATAGAAGCGGATATAGTTGATGAAGAAGGTAAAAGTTTACCACCAAATACAAAAGGTTATTTAGTTATAAAAAAACCCTGGCCAGGAATGATGTTAGGAATACTTAATGATGATGAAAAATATAAGCAGGTATATTGGTCTAAATTTGAAGGTATGTATTATCCTGGTGACTATGCTATAAAAGATGAAAATGGGTATATTCAGCTTTTAGGTAGGGCTGACGAGGTTATAAAAATAGCAGGGCATAGAATAGGTACTTTTGAAGTTGAAAGCGCTATATTGGAAAGTGAATTTGTAGCAGAAGCTGCAGTCGTTGGAATACCTGACCAAATAAAAGGTGAAACAATTGTTGCTTTTATAACACCTAAACAAGGAACACCCAAAAATGATGAAATTAAGCAAACGATAATAAACAAAGTTAGAGAAATAATGGGACCAGTAGTAGTTTTTTCTCATATATTCTTTGTAGATAAATTACCCAAGACAAGATCTGGTAAAATAATGAGAAGATTATTAAAAGCAGTAGTTACTGGAAAAGAGTTAGGAGATGTAACAACATTAGAAGAAGAAGCTTCAGTAGAAGAAGTAAAAAATGCTTATGAAGAACTTAAAAAAAGCTTAGCTTAGAAAATTTATGAATTTTTATACTCAAGAGATAAACAAAAGATTTATAAAACCTTACGGTGATACTTTTAATGATGGTATTGTACAGTTAAGTTTTACATTATTTGCTCGTGATAAAGCAACTGCTATAGAAGCTGCCAAAACCCTTGCTGCCAAAATGGGGGTAAAAGAAGTTAAAATTGCTTTCACTGAAGAAATTTTAGAAAATTTCTATTTTTTTGTTATTTATGGCAGTGTTATTCATGAAATAGATTTGGAGCAAATAAAACCAATTGTACCAGAATATGAAAAGATGTCAAAAGATGAGGTTGAGGAATTTGCTAAGAAAAATAATATAAACAAGCTTGTTGTAGTAGGTGCTACAATAGGTACAGATAGTCATACAGTAGGATTAGATAGTATCCTTAACATCAAAGGATTTAAAGGAGAGAAAGGATTAGAAGCTTACAAGTGTTTTAGAGTATACAATTTAGGGCCTCAAGTTAGTCCAGCTGAGCTAGTTAATAAAGTTAAAGAATTACAAGCTGAAGTAGTACTTGTTTCTCAAACAATAACTCAAAAAAATATGCATTTAAAAAATTTAACGGAATTAGTCGATTTATTAGAGGCTGAAGGAATAAGAGAAAATGTTATATTAATATGTGGAGGTAGTAGGATAGATCATAAATTAGCGAAGGAATTAGGTTATGATGCAGGTTTTGGTCCGGGAACAACACCTTCAGACGTAGCTTCCTTTATAGTTCAAAACTATAAAAAAAGAAAGGAGGTAAAAAACCAATGAGATACATTATATTATCTTTAGTAATTACTGTCTTTATGTTATCATTAATTTCGTATGCAATGTTTGTTAATCAAAAAACTATGTATGCGCCGTCGATAGAGAGTACAAAAAAAGTTTTGTCTTTAGGTAACGATGAATTCTTAATTGGGGGTAATACAAAAAGTTTTACAGAAACTAGTGATGATTGGATGATTTTGAAAACCAATTCTAATTTTGATGTTTTAAAATCTTTTGTTATAAGCGGGGCTTTTAGTGATAAATTTGTTGATTTTGATAAAATTGAAAGTAAAATAGTAGTTATAGGGGATACATGGAGTTTTAGAAGAGAAAGTCTTGATGATATTCTTGTAGCTGTTTTAAATAATGAACTTAATTTAGAGAAGTATTATGTAGTTTCTGGTACTAGGGATGATAAATCTGCAAAAATAGTAAAACTTTCCAGGGATTTGTATTTTTTAGGTTATACAAAAAGTGCAGGTTTTGGAGCTAATTCAGTTCTTATTTATAAGTTTGATAAAGATTTTTATCCTGAATCTTTTTGGGTTATAGGTTCTTCGGTTGATTTGGAACCCTTTGATTTAATAGAATTAGCACCCAAAAAATTTCTATTAGTTTCAAATTACCAAAAAATTAGAGGTAATAAAGATTGTTTATTAGCTGTTGTTAATGATGATTTTACTATTTCAAGGGCTTTTGGATTTGGAGGAGGTTTTGACGAAAATATAGTAGACATAATAAAATCAAAAGATAATTTCTATTTTATCTTTGAAACCAGATCTTTCAAACCAATTGAAAAAACGAATATACTTATCTCTTCTTTTAATAGAAGCAATTTAAATCATGTTAGAAGTTTTGCTTTTGGAACTTTGGAAGAGGAAAAATATCTATCCTCTTATCAAGTAGGAAACAATATATATATCTTTTTCAGTACTTATATAGATAAAAATCCAATTTTAGCTGTGGCTATTTTAGACAGTAACTTAGGATTAATAGGTACATATAATATAAATAGCTTACTAAACATAGATAGAAGAGTATCCGCTTTCAAGATGTTAAATGATAGCTTATGGGTAGGAGATATTTTCAACGTTAATACCTTAGAAGACGTAACTTTGTTTAAAACAAATCAAGGTATTTTTGATTACTTATCAAAAGAAAGTTCCAAAAAACAAAATCAATTGGAAAATTTAAAAGTTAATAAGTATTATCTTAGAGTTGCAAGATATCCAAATTTAGAAAGCTATCCCGTAGAGCTTAAAAGTCAAAAAATACCTAGAGAAAACTTCATAATAACTAATGAAATTAATCTAAATTATCTGGAAATAGAACTAAGAGAATCATCAAAATGATTAAATAATGATTAAGTAATGATAATGATTAAGTAATGATTAAATGATGATTAAACATGGCTAAAGCTACAAGATATGTGGAAATAAAACCTTTAAAAGAAGGATTATTTTTGGTAACTGATCCCTTAGGAATAGCTGACGATTTTATCGTTAATCCTTTAGTTCTTCAAATAATGCTACTTTTTGATGGAAAAAGAGATGATGAAGAGGTTAGAAAAGAAATAATAAGGCAAACAGGAATTTTTATTCCTGAAGAAAAGTTTAAGGAAATAGTAAACTTTTTTGAAAACAATTCTTTGTTTTTAGAAGTAGATAAAGGGGATATTAGGGATCTAATATTACAAAGATCACAGGATTTGATAAATAAGGGGTACATTGATTTTTATTTTGAAGTTGATTTGGTAGAATTTAAATCTTTTTTAAAACTAGATGAGATTAGTAAGAATGGGGAATACAGAGCAGCATTAGTTCCACATCTTGATTTAAGAATCGCAGTAGAAGCTTATTATAAAGCTTATAATGAATTAAAGAAAGACGGTTATCCTAGAGTTTTTATTTTTGGGGTTTCTCATTATTTTCATGGTGGATTATTTTCGGTTTGTCCTTTGGATTTTAAAACTCCGTTAGGAACTTTAAAAACCGATAAAGAGGTGGTAATTAATTTTCAATCTCATTTTGATATCAATCCTTTTGAATATGTTTTATCTTATAGAAAAGAGCATTCTATTCATTTTCAATTGCCGTATATCAAATATATTTTTGATAATTCAAAAGTTGTAGCAATTTTGGTGTCTTATGGGAATGATTTTGAAAGTGTGAGAAAAGAATTAGACAGATTCGCAGATTTTATTTCTTCGTTTTATCCCGATTCTTTGTTTATTTCCAGCATAGATTTAAGTCATGTAGGAGAGAAATTTGGAGATTCCTCTTTAATAGATCCTGAAAAAATTGATAAACAGTACATAGATTTACTTCTTTCGTTAAATTACGAAGAAAGTTTAAATTTTCTTATTAAAAATGAAAATATTACAAAAATAGATGGAATGCTAACAAATTATCTTTTTCTTAAAATTTTAAGTAATTTAGGATTTACAGAAGGAAATTTGGTTTTATACGATAAATACTTTGAAAAACCAACAAATTCCATTGTATCCTACTGCTCAATAGTTTATAAGTAATAGAAAATATGAGATATATTTTAGAAGTTAATCATGATAAAAGTATAGACATAGTTGGTTATAAGGGAGGATTGATAAAAAAGTCCTCTTTTGAAGATATTGCAAAAGTCCCATTAGACTACATAAAAAGCAAAGATTTTATATTATTGATACCTGACAGTTTTTTGATAACTAAAACCTTAAATATTTCTTTTGATATAGGGAATATTTTAGCTTTAAAATCGTTTTTGATGAAATCCCTACCAGTAAATTTAAACGAATTATACTCTGATTATGTTATTTTTGGAAATAAGATGTATTTTGTAGCAATAAAAAGGGAGAATATTGAAGAGGTTTTAAATTTTGTAAAAAAAGCTAAAGGTAAAGTTATTGCAGTTTTACCTAAAAGTTACGCTTTTAAAATAGCTTATAATCTAAATAGTCCTAAATATTTAGCTTTTAATTTGGATAGATTTTATACTTCGGTTTCTTGTTACGAAGGAAATGGGTATTTCTTTTTCGTAGTCTTACCTTCTGGATTTGAAAGTAAATTGGAAGATGAATTATCTATAACTAAGTTTATAAATGAGCTTTATAGGATAGTTTCTTCTTTTCAATCCCAAACTAAAATATCGATAGAACAGTTTTTTCTTTTTGTTGAAAAGGAATATAAAGATTTACCAGTTTTAAGTTATCTTTCTAAAACTTTTCAAGGGATTAATTTTGTTACACTAGATGAAGGAAAATATCTTGAGGTTTATTCAAAAATAATTGATCGAAGCAGTAATTTCCCTATTAATCTTCTTTTTGACAGAATCAGTAAAGAATCTGAAAAAGAGTTATTACTTGAAAAATTGGATAAAGTTGCTAATATACTAGCTCTTGCCTTAATTACTTTTGGGATTTTTATTTTTATTTCTAATAACGATAAATTAAAGAAAGAAGAAATGATTTTACAAGCTTTGAAAAATAATTATCATTCCGAATTGAACCGATTTAGACACAAAGAAAATAAAGAACCTTTAGAACAAGCCAATTTTAACAATTCCTTATGGAAATCTTTTTATATTCTCAATGATCAATCTTCGTTTTCTCAAATTTATCTTGAAAACTTTTCATTTAAGGATAATGAATTAACTTTTAGTATCATATCCAAAACTTATTCTGATGTTTATTTTCTTAATGGTAAATTTAAAGAGGAAGGTTTGGAAGCTAATATTGACAGTAATTCTAAATTTAGTTTAGAATTTGGTACGGAAGAAAATCAAAACTTTAATAAAACTTTACTAAAAATAAAAAATCAATAAAATGAAACACTATTTTAAACTTAGAGAATTGACAATAAAAGGTATAGTAATTTTGATTTTGTTAATAATAGTTTTAGGTATTCATAGCAGTTTTAATAAAAAACTAAAAAATATAACAATGGAAAAAAGTAAATACAATTCATATATTGCTAAGCTTAGTATTATTTATTCTTCTCAAAAAACGGAAATAAAAGATTCTAAAAAAGATTTAAAAATCGTAAAAGAAAATTTTAATAAATTCGTAAACTATTTAGAAAATTCAAGAATAGCTTTGGTAAATAACCTGTCAGAAAAAGAAGATTTAATAGCTTTATCTTTGGCAATAAAGAAAGAATATTTTTTAAATTTAGTAAAGTACCTTTATGATAATCAAGCTTCTTATGTTATTAAATCTCTAGATTTTACTGGAATTCAAGAAAATTATGTTCTACTTAACTTAAATTTATCCTATTTGTATTCTCCTATTAAAGATTATCTACCTTATTTTGATACGCCAATGGGATTAAAAATAAAATTCTGGAAAGAGGAATTTGAAAAATTAAAAAATCAATTTCAACAAAATAATCAAAAGGATCAAAAAGAAGAAGATATTTCATCTATCACTTCTACTACTACACCCATAGTAAAAGAAATTTCAGATATTTCTTTAAAATACAAAGGTTTCGTAAAAATTGGAAATGAAAAATACGCAATAATAGAATATAAAAATGAAGAGCTTTTTGTAAAAGAAAAAAGTAAGATTTCCGTTGAAGGATATGAAGCTTTACTATTAGAAGTAAATGAAAACTTTATTAAATTAAATGTAAACAACGAATTTTTGTTCTTTAAAGCCGAAATTCTATAAATTTTATTTAGTTATGAAGTATGTAGTTTTTCATTTACATTTTTATCAGCCTCCTAGATTTAATCCTTTTGTTAATGAAATAGAATTTCAGGATAGTGCTTATCCTTATGATAATTGGAATGAAAGGATAATGATGGAATGTTATTTACCTAATGTTTATGCAAGAATATTTGATGTTAGTGGTTACATTGTAAATATTATAAACAATTTAGAGTATGTTAGTTTTAATTTTGGTCCAACTTTGATTAAATGGATAAAAGACAACAATTTTGAGCTGTATTCTAAGATACTGGAAGCGGATAAAAATAGTTTTCAAAGGTTAGGTTTTGGTAATGCTATAGCTCAGGTGTATAATCATATCATTATGCCTTTAGCAAACGATTTTGATAAGGATATACAGATTTATTGGGGGTTAAGGGATTTTGAGTATCATTTTGGTAGAAGCAGTGCAGGTATGTGGATATCTGAAACCGCTGTTGATATTCCTACACTAGAGAAACTTGCTGAAAATGGAATCCGCTTTACTATCCTTGGACCTCATCAAATTAAAAGATACAAAAAATTGGATTCTTCCAACTGGATAGAAAACACAGGCTCCTTACCAAATAAACCTTTTATTG
>JBKBIY010000047.1:0-9366 GCA_046294045.1 bacterium
CTGAAAAAGAAGAAGATCTATATCTCTTCAAACTCTCTCCATTCGCTAACTACATCCTAGTAGCAGACCCTCAAAACATGACAATCCACCAAATTAATCTTTTAAATTATTCAGAAGAATTATCCTTTTCAATAGATAATGTTGAAATTATTGATTTCTTTGTAAATAATGAAGGAGATAGTGCTTTCATACTTAAAGGAGAAAACAAAAAAGGTATATACTTTATAGGAAAAAATTCTTCAAAAGCTATTATAAAAACTGAACTTGATCTCGAAAACTACACAATCATTAACTTTAATCCCCTATATTATATATTAAAACATAAAAATTACCCAGAAATTGTAATAATAGATAAACATGGAACAAAATATCTTAATTTTCTATCTACAGACATAGACAACGCTGGCTATCCCTTTTGGGCAATCATATTCCCAAATTATGAAGATATCATAGTAATATACATAAAGCAATTTAAATTACCCTCAGAAATCCTTTTTTACAATTATTCCAACATAAAATACGAATTCACAAGAATTAAAGCAAAGGAAAAGAAACAAGAACAAAAACAAAAAAGCTTTTTAGAAGACGTACTTTCAGATAAAACACAAATAATTAAAGAAAAAGAAGAAAAAATTGAAATTTCACAAATTATAGAAGAATACCAAGAAAAGGTAGAAAAACAAGAACAATTTGAACAAAAAGAAACAGAGCAACAAGTTATATTTAAGCCAATAACTGATGAATCCATCATAAATAAAAAAATACTTGAAGAAGTTAAAAGTCAAGCTCAAGAAATAAAATATGATCCCTCTTCCTTCCTAAAGTTCCTCGAAGAATCCGAAGCAGAAAAAGAAAATAACAAAGAAAACAACAAGGAAGTAAATATCCCAAAAACTAAGGAAGAAATGTTTTTAAAACCATCAAAAATAAAACTTGAAGAAATTCCAGATATAAAAACAGAAAATGTTTCTCAAAAATTATCTGAAATAAAGTTAGAAATACCTCAAACTCCGTCTCAAAAAGAGCTTTCTTCAACCTCAAAAATAGAAAAAATCCTTGAAACCGAAAAAACCATAGAAATCGACAAAACCAATACCGAAAAAACCGGTAAAATTGATTTGGAAAATATTCTTTCTAAACTGGAATCAAAATTAGAAAAACGACAAAAAGACTCCCAAATACAACTTGCTGAAGAAACCCTTTCAAATGAAGAAGAATTAACAATACAACTTAAAAAACAAATAACCCCAGAGGATATTGAAAAACTAGAAAAAGAAAAAAATGAAATAATAAACCAAATAAACGAACTTAAATTTCTCAAAAACCTTGGTGAAATATCTCCCGAAGAATATGAAAATAAAATGAACAAACTTAAACAAAAATTACAAGAAATAAAAGAAAAAATTGAAAAAATAAAATCATCTTGAAAACAGGTAATTTTCTATTCTCCAAGGTCCTTATAGAAGAATTTCTTAACTCACCAGACTACAAAAAAGCCCAAAAGTTATATATTAACCAAAAAAACCTAAATCTACCTCATGTAAGAAAAATAATAAAACTAGCTAAGGAAAAGGAAATACCAACCTTAGTTACCAATTTCTCAAAATTTTCCAATGTCTTAAAAGGTAATTCAACCCCCCTTCTTCTGGAAATATCAAATTTCAGTTACTCAAGTTTAGAGGATATAGAAAAAAATAAATCCTTACTAGATTTGATACTTTTTGTTTACAAAGTAAAGGATCCCAGAAATCTTGGTGCCATAATAAGAACCTCTAAAGCCTTTGATATAAAAGGAATTATTTTAACTTCAAAAGATTCTTGCCCCGTAAATGATACAGTAATAAATATAAGCAGAAATTCATTACTTCCCATACACAGAATTAACAATTCTTTAAAAATAATTCAGTACTTAAAAAACAAAAATTATAAAACCATTTTACTTGACCCAAAAGGAGAAATTACACTTTACTCGCTAAAAAAAATGGAAAAAACATTACTAATTTTGGGAGGAGAAAAAGGAGTATCAGAAGAGATAAAAAAACATTCCCAAACCGTAAGAATACCTATAAAAAACGTAGAAAGTTTAAACACTGCTGTAGCTCTTGGGATAACCTTAAGCTATTTATACAACTTAAAATACAGAGGTGAATAAAATGAAAAAAATATTGATAATTCTTATATCAATATCATTAATGCTTAGCTTCTTAACAACCTCACAAGCTAATTGCAAATATAAATATCAAACTTATAAAAATACCTGTAACTATAAAAAATATAGCTATGGTTATAAAAAATATTATCCTCGCTACAGAAAATATCACCCTCATTACTACGAATACCCTGAATGCAATGGATACTATAACAAATATTATGATAGAAATTATTACAGATACTACGGATACTATTCTTATTATTACAATACCTACAACCCTTATGAATTAATTTTGAAATTATACGGTGAAAACTATACAAATAAAAACTTTCCCTATTCTTTAATAAGAGAATCCTACAACAATATAAAAATAACTTATTACGATAGTAACGAAAAAAATTATAAACAACTAAATCACTAAAATTTACATTTTTTTAAAACTTCAAAAAAAAATTTCTTTGTTCAACTTTAAAATTCTTCAACGTAAATTAAAAGGTGTAGGGGTGGTGAAAATGAAGAAGATTTTAATAATAACTTTAATAACGGCAATAACCTTAATAAATTTTGTTTTTGCACAAGTTAGTATATCTCCTGTAACTATATCAAGTGTGACTATATCAAGCGTAAGTGTATCTCCTGTATACATAAACCCGGTAACTATTTCAAGACCTAGTGTAACCTTTTCATCATACAACCCAGTTGTAATAATAAGAAACGTTAATATCTATCAAAGTTCAATTTCTCAAGTTAACATAAAAAATCCTCAGGTGGTAAATAGAGTATATATAAACCATTACGATCCTTACAAATTACTAAAGGATTCCTATCAAAAAATAAGGATTTCTTACTTTGACAATAATTTAAATAATTTTGTTTACTAAGAAATCCTGATACTATTTATATTATATAAAATTAATTCATTGATTTAAAGTAGAGTTTAGCTACAGGTTTTTAAGTTGATGTTGGAAAATTTAAAGATTATCATTTCCACTTCCCCTGTGAAGACAAGTGTAAACATCCCACTACAAATCTACTATTTTTAGATTTATTTTTAGATTTATTTTTAGATTTTTACCAATTTAAAAATATTCATCGAAGATATTCAAATTACAATTTCCATCCACCGGCGATTTCTACGAGCTGACCGGTTATGTAATCACTTCTCGGTGATACCAAAAACTCCACTAGGTCACAAATCTCTTCTAAAGTAGCTGTTCTCTTCATAGGTATTTCTTCAATTGGCTTGGTTACAGAATTTTCCGCTACTCCTACACCTACAACATTAACAGTTATGTTTCTATCCGCAAGCAACTTAGCTAAACTTTTGGCATAAATTAATAAACCTGTTTTTGCTATATTATAGGCTGTAGTATAAGGATAAGCCTTTACTTGATAACTGCCCGCAAAACCTATAAAAATAATCCTCCTTCTTACATATTTAAGAAAGTTACTAGTTATTAAAAAAGCAGTGTTTAAATTGGAATCTATTATGTACTTCCATTCCTCAAAAGTTAATTCTAACAAATTTTTATACATATAGTCACCTACATTGTTTACAAGTGTATCAACGGATGGAAAAATTTTTATCATTTCCTCTAAAATTTTTGTTACTTCATCTTCTTTTGTTAAATCAGCTTTATATAAAGGTACTTCTATCTTATACTCATTTTTAATAAACTCCCTTAAATCCAAAGCTTCCTGGTAGCTATTTCTATAGTGTATTGGAACAACATATCCCATTTTTAATAATCTTAAAGTTATAGCTTTGCCTATTCCTTTAACATTACCTGAAACAAAAGCTACTCTCATAAATTTTACTCAAAACCCAACTAAAGATATTTTCTAACACTAACAGCTATACCTAACCATCCAAGAGGAAAAGTTATTAAAAATCCAATAACAGTTATAAAACCAATACCTATAAGTATTCCAAATCTAAATAAATTCGCAAATTCTCTAAAATACAATTTTAACGAATAAACAAAAACACTAAATATTTTTTTTAAAAAATCTTTAATATAACCTAAACTAAAATCTTCCGAAATTTGTTCACCTTTTATTAAATATTCCTTTTCATAATTGAAAAAAACAATCCAAAAAATCATTAACAACGGGAAAATTAGGGCAAAAATAATAAGAATAACTAAAACTTTAAAAAATGAAAGTAAAATAACTGAAAACAATCCTAACTTAACAATATAACTCTGAACTAAACTATAAACCCCAAAGTAAAACAACATAACTAAAGAAACTATAAACATAAAAATTGTGGTAACCAAATAACCTTTAAAAAGAAATCTCTTTTTGGATTGATCAAAAGAATGAATAAAAAACAAAAAATCTGAAAAATTAGATTTCATATTTTCAAAAGCATCCTTAAATATCATCAATACCAAACCGTTTAAAAAGGGAGATAAAATAAAACTTGTAGCTAAAATAGATAAAACATAGAAAAATACACTAATTAAATTAACTTGATTTAAACTATTAACAGCAGATAAACAATTAAAAACGCTAAATACAAAAAAAGCAATAACTGAAACCATGATTAAAATAGCTGTAGCACTAATATAATACATAAACTTATAGATATTATCTTGTTTATAAATAAAAATTGCTAAAGCTTCCCTTATAAAGCGGAGCCATCTTTCCCTTTTTACGAAACTATCAACCTTTTTTACTATTTTCTCCAAAAAAATTTGCATATTCATTTTATCTCAACCCTTTATAATCTTCCTATACTTTTCTAACTCCAAAGTTCTTTTACTCCACTAACAATAATTTTTATAGAAATAGAAAGTAATATTATCCCCATGATTCTTGAAACAGCATTTATACCAGCATTACCAAGTTTACTTATAATCTTTTCAGCATATATCATAACAAAATAAGCAATTACTAAACAGATAACAGAAACGACGGGAATTATGAACTTGTCAAGAAAATTATGTTCCTGAGATACGAAAATGATAATACTGGACATAGTAACAGGACCAGTAAGCGCAGGAATAGCTAAAGGCACCACCCAAACACCTTGCTCCTCTAACATTTGTTCCCTTATCTCTTGCTCCTCCTGTTTCGTTATCTTTGTAACCTTATCACCAGCAAACAACATTTCCATTGCCAGAATAAACAAAACTATTCCCCCAGCAACCTTAAAAGCATTTAAATCTATACTAAAAATCTTCAAAATACTATCACCAAATATAAAAAACGCCCAAACAATCATAATTGAAAAAATAACAGATCTTAAAGCTAACATTTTCTTAAATCTTCTAGATACCCCCGCAGTAATAGAAATAAATATAGGTAAAACCCCAACAGGATCTATAATAACAAACATTGTAATAAAATAATTAAAAAACTTTGCTAAAAATTCATTCATAGAGAATTCTATTTGCCGTTATTTCAACAATAAACCATTTTGATTCTTTTTTTTCTGGATTTACAAAATTCTTTATAGCTTCCATATCTCTACCTCTTTTTATGTTATTTAAAAAACACCAAACCAAAGCTATTCCTTTACTATCTTCAAATATAATACACCTTTCCTTTTGAAATTCTTTCATTTTCATATTAATAAAAAATTTTTTTAATTTTTGTTTTCTACCTTTCATACCATAAGGATAAAAAAAGTCTCCATTCTTTTTTTTTCTTATTTTCACGTAATCTGCAAATATTGCTAAGCAATAATTTTTATCTTCCCTTATTCTTCGTATCGATTCTTTAGTAAAGAATTTTTTATCATCTTCCCCAAAATTGTATACCCCCAAAATTTTAAAATTTAACTTTAAATCATCCATAAAAACAATGTGTTCCGTATGTTCTTTTAAAGAATAAATTTCAATAAAAATTTCTTCAAAACGATAAGGAGAAAAATATAAATAAAAGACTTCTCCATCTTTTTCTAGTTTCCAATTTTTTCTAACATTTATTTTTTTATTATCAATTATTTTGCTTATAGTCTGATACTTTACACTTTTAGCTAGTAAGTTTTTTATATTAAAATAAAGCGATTCAATTAAAAAAAAATCACCAATTTCCCCATCTTTCTTAAGTAAATAAACCTTTTGCCCTAAGTAAAATATTTTCAAACACTTTTTTACATTATCAGAATAAGAATAAGTAAATTTTATTAAGTTTCCAAAAATTTTTCTTAAATCAAAATTAACTAAGTAATCCACCACATATTTCGTAATATTTTGCTGTATCCTATTTCTTAACAATTTTTGATCATAATTTGTATAGTCAACAACATATTTTATTTTTTTTTGATCCAATATTTTAGAAATATATCTTTTAGGAATGAAAATCAAAGGTCTAACCACAGGAATATCTCTCCAAATCATTAAAGGCTTCATATTAAAAAGATTAATGTAATGAACTTTTTTTAAGAGATTCATGAAAAAAGAGGATAAAAAATCATCAAAATTATGAGCGGTAGCCAATTTATTGTATCCATAGCGCTTAGCAGTGTCATAAGCTAGATCGTACCTTACATTCCTTGCACACTCCTCAATATTCATTCTATTCGATTTAGCAATAGATATTATATCCTCTTCAAAACTATATAAGTTCACCTTTAATTCTTCGCAGTATTTTTCAAGAATTTTTTTTTCTTTAAAAGAATCTTTACGTATCTTATGATCCAGGTGAAATACACCAAAATCCACATTAAAAAAATTAGCAAATTCTTTAAAAAAGAAAAGAAGAAAAGTACTATCAGGTCCTCCAGAACACATCAAAAGAACTCTGTCACCACTAGATACCAAAGAATACTCTTCTATCGTCTGAATAATAACTTGATTTATTTCGGATACCTTCAATTTACTTTAATTTACTTTTTCAACATATTTTACTTTAACTTTTTTACATACTTCCTCTTTTAATTTTTTCATTAATATGAACTGAGATAGTCTATAATTAACCTCATCTTGATTAAGTTTAAGCTGAGACAAATCAAATAAGAATCTTTGAGTTTCTATATCATTTTTTACAAAATATTCAATTTCGACATTATCAAGTGTTATGTTATATTTTCTAATTAGGTTGTTTATTATAATCATTCGCTTTATATTTTGAATTGCAATGTTTTCTATATTCTTTTCGAAATCTTCCATGCTTAAATTAGAAGATTTTAAATAATCTTCTAATTTTCTTCCTTGCCTAGAAAGCAACTGAAGAAAATTATTTTTTTGAAACTCTTTTTCTCTCTTTAAGAAGCTTTCAGGTACTTCAAAACCTACTTTATCTCTAACAAGATTAATGTACTTAGAAAATATCAGATCCTTTTGTATTATTTCCTTTTCCTGCTCTATAACTTTTCTAATATCTTTTTTCAAATCTTCTACACTTTTATAATTCACCAATTTAAGAAGTTCCTCATCACTTGGCAAATTTTTCTCAAAAATATTCGAAACCTTTATTTTTACAGATAATTTTTTATCTTTGAATTGTTCTATATTAGATGGCCCCTCTATTTCAAATTCTTTTTCTTCATCTTTCTTCATTCCTAAAAGATGCTCATAAACTCCAGGTAAAAGAGAATCTTTAAAAGCAAAAACTTGATAAACATTATTATCTCCACCTGCTAAAATAGTATTTGTCTGTTGATCTCTTATTTCAAAGTATATATCAACTCTATCTCCTTCTTTTACTTCTCTATCAGTTTCGGTAAAAGAAGAGAATTGTTCTTTTACGGCGTTAAATCTTTTTGTAACCTCCTCTTCGATATTAACCTCAACTCTATCAACCTCTATCTCTAGATCATCAGGAATATCTATTATAGGCTCAACTTCAAACACAACTTTATAAACTATTTTTTCATAGTTTGCAACTTCTAAACTCACGTTAGAAATAGATATTACATTTTGATTAATTTCCGAAAAGTATTTTTTTAAGGAATCATTAATTGCTTCTTCAATAACTTTTTGAAAAATATAATTACTTCCAAGTTTACTTTCTATTATATTGAAAGGTACTTTACCTTTTCTAAAACCGGGTGCGACAAAATCTTTTTGTATTTCCCTTAGAACATGGTAATAACTTTTATCTATTTCTTCTTTATCTAGTTCAAGTTTTACTTCCTTTATAGTTTGTGTTCTATTTTTTTCTTCAATAACTTTTGGCATATTTTTTTATGGGGGTCTTGTATTCCGCCTAATTTCCCCCAAAGGCGGATTTAAGTTTTATTTTTAGTTTTATTTATTTGCCATATTTTTTAAAACATTTGCCAATAACTCGCCCAAAAAATCTACACTAAAATAATTATCCACTAAAAGATAATACATACTAAATATAATTAAAGACAAAACAAATATTCCAATCATAAAGTTAACAGGAAAAGAAAGCATGAAAACGTTTGATTGAGGAGCTACCCTGGCTATCAAACCAAGTCCTACCTGACCCAAAAATACAGCAACAACTACAGCACCTACCACATGTAAACCAACGTAAAAAAATTTCGAAGTTATATCAATTATACTATTAACAGCTTTTTCTCCGAAATAATAATATCCAGCAACAGGAATTATTGTAAACGAAAACTTGATAGCTTCAAGTATAAGATAAAAACCCCCGCTTATAATAAAAATGGTAAAAGCAAAATAAAACATAAATCGGGAATTCATGTTAACAGCCCCAATCTGAGGATCAAAAGAAGCACCCGTAGATAAACCTAACTGCTGATCCAATACGGCTCCACCACCTTGAATAGCATTCAAAATTATTATCGACATATACCCCATCACCATACCTATAAAAAATTCTTTAACCAAATTGAAAACAATCCATCCCATATCCAAAGAAACCTCTGGCAACGGTAAATAAAAAAACAAAATTAAGGAGATAGCGGCAATAAAACCTATTTTTGCAGGAGCGTTAAGGTGAGGGCTAGCAAATAAAGGAGCTTGCAATACCAAACCCCCTATCCTCGCAAATATCAACAAATAAAAAACTAACGATTTTAAACCTAACTCCTCTGCCATTATATTAACTTATTCACTATCAATAACTACATTCCCTTCTATTTTCTCCATTCCTAAAAAATCCCCCCAAAAATCCAGATAAATCTGGTTAACCTCTTCAAAAGGACTAATTTTTAAACCTTTATTTTTATAGCAATAAGCAGCAAAAATACAATCCATAACATTTGCTCCAAAAGACCTACCTTCTACGAAAACACCCGTAGTTATTACTTTCCCAACATTAACCTT
>JBKBIY010000048.1:0-2199 GCA_046294045.1 bacterium
CTTAATGGTTTCCACCACCACTCATTTTCTAAATACCAACTTACAGTTTTTCTAATTCCGCATTCAAAATTATTCTTTGGCTCCCAATTTAATTCATTTCTTATCTTGGTTGTATCCATAGAATATCTTTTATCATGTCCTGGTCTATCTTGAACAAACTGAATTAAATCTTTATAACTTCTAAATATACCCTTTCTTATATTACTATTCATATTTACGGGGAAAATTTCATCAAGAATTTCACAAATAGTTTCAACAACTTCGATATTTCTTTTTTCACAGTTCCCTCCAATATTATAAGTCTGTCCCGTTCTCCCTTTTGTTAACACCAAGAAAACAGCCTCTACATGATCTTCAACATATAACCAGTCTCTTATGTTATTACCTCTTCCATAAACAGGTAAATTCTTACCCTCTAAAGCATTTATTATCGTTAAAGGTATTAATTTCTCAGGAAACTGATATGGACCATAGTTATTAGAAGAATTAGTTATTAAAACAGGGATTCCGTAGGTTTTATGCCAAGCTTTTACTAGATGATCTGAACTCGCTTTAGATGCGGAATAAGGAGAATTAGGAGCGTAAGCACTATTTTCACTAAACTTTATTGAATTAGCCAAAGGATCTTCATCAGGATGAGGTAATTCTCCATAAACCTCATCAGTTGATACATGCAAAAATCTAAAATTATCCTTTTTTTCACTATACTTATAGTATTCTCTTATAACCTCAAGGAGAGTATATGTACCTATAATATTAGTTTCTATAAAATTCCAAGGATCATCTATTGACCTATCAACATGGGTTTCTGCTGCCATATTTATTACATAACTTGGCTTATATTTATAAAAAACCCTTTCAAGAGCTGATCTATCGCAAATATCTACCTTCTCAAAAATATATCTATTATTATTTGAAACTTCTCTAAGAGAGTCTAAATTTGCGGCATAAGTGAGCTTATCAACATTTACAACTTTAAAATCGGTATTTTTAATAAGAAATCTTACCATAGCAGATCCTATGAATCCAGCTCCGCCAGTAACTATAACTGTCTTCATAAAATTTTTCACCTTCCTTTTTGATATTTGTAAAAACTGTGTATAGCTTCTACAACTATTTCCACTTGCTCATCTTTCATCGCGTAGAAAATTGGTAACCTTAGTAACCTTTCACTTTCTTTAGTGGTATAAACATCTTGACCTGAAAATCTACCATAAATCCTACCCGCAGGAGAGCTATGAAGAGGAACATAATGAAAAGCTGCCGTTATTCCTTTACCTCTTAAATAACTCATAAGCCTTGTTCTTTCATCCAAATCCTTTACCTTTATGTAAAACATATGAGCATTATGTACACACTCTTCAGGAACGGTAGGTAAATCAATATATCCTTCCTTTTGAAGATCTGATAACGAAATATAATATTTTCTCCATATAGCTAATCTTTTATTATTTACATTTTCTATCATTTCGAGATTACCCCATAGAAAAGCAGCGCTTACCTCATTCATAAGATAGCTACTACCAATATCAACCCATGTATATTTATCAACCATTCCTCTAAGAAATTTACTTCTATTTGTACCTTTTTCTCTTATAATCTCAGCTCTTTCTATAAATTTGTCATCATTGATAATTAATAATCCCCCTTCTCCACCACTTGTATAATTTTTTGTTTCATGGAAACTATATGTTCCTAAATGTCCTATGGTACCCAAAGATCTTCCTTTATACTTACTCATCATTCCTTGTGCAGCATCCTCTATAACATACAAACCATATTTTTCAGCTATTTTCATTATTGTATCCATTTCACAACTTACACCAGCATAATGTACAGGTACTATTGCTTTTGTTCTTTCAGTAATAGCATTTTCTATTTTAGTTTCATCTATATTCATGGTATCAGGTCGAATATCAACAAAAACCACCCTAGCTCCCCTAAGTACAAAAGCATTAGCAGTACTTACAAAAGTATAAGAAGGCATAATTACCTCATCACCCTCTTTAATATCCAACAAAATAGCACACATTTCTAAAGCATGTGTACAAGAAGGAGTCAACAAAGCTTTCCTACAAGGAAGATTTTCTTCAAACCATTTTTGACATCTTTGAGAAAAAATTCCACCACCACAAAGCTTATCAGATCTTATAGCTTCCAATACATACTTATCTTCGTTACCTGTATAACAAGGTAAAT
>JBKBIY010000048.1:2209-9045 GCA_046294045.1 bacterium
TAAATGGTATCATTTCTTAATTGCTATAACAAATAAACTTCCACCAAAAAAATTTGGTAAAAATTCATTTACGCTATTTTCTATTCTTGTTAAAAAAAGAAGAAAAATGTTTAACAATGGATTCAAAGAAATATCAATTTCATTCCTTCCTTTTTTCTTAGAATTTTCAAAAAACTCTTTCGTATATAAAAACTTTCTTATAAAGAGTAAAGGTACAATTGAGATAAAAAAATATCTAGCAACAAGGATTTTGAAACCATTATCACTTAATTTTTGACAAATTTCTCGTTTTGTGTATCTTCTCTTATGCCCAGATATCTCATCCGTGTATCCCCATAGCCATTTATGACTAGGAACAGTTAAAACAAATTCTCCTCCTATCTTAAGCATTTTATACACATTTTTTATCGCTAAATCATCGTCATCAATATGTTCCAAAACATCAAACATACAAACAGTATCAAATTCATTCTCAAATGGTGTATCTAATAAATCAAGTAGATAACATTCCTTTATTCCATAATACAAAGAAGCATATTTTAGTCCTTTCAAGTGCATATCAGCAATACTTACATTATTGTAACCATTTAATAATAGATACTTAGCTAAATTTCCTGTTCCCCCACCAACATCTATAATTTTTCGATCACTTTTTATATATCTTTTGAAGTATTTTAGTATAAATTCTTTTCTAGCAATAAACCAAAAATGTTTATCTTCTTGAGAAAACAAAACATCAAGTCCTTTAGGATCATAATCTTCATTCCTATTAACTTCATCAAAAATCTTTACACCATCTTTTTCTTTATACTGTTTTGTAATCATTGTTTAAAACTTTTCATAAACTTAGTTGAATTAGGGCCTTCGTTAAATATTAAATCTATAATACTTACTTTGTGCTCGAATGGAGGATATAATTGATTGTATTCAGGATAACCATTATAATCCATCCATTCTACTTGAATACCGTTCTCTTTAAAAAGATTTTCGTTTAGATAATTTTTAGCAAAAGGACCTGTTAAATAAACGCTCGCTCCAGCTTGCTTACATATTTGTATTAATCTTTCGTTTTTTCCCTCCGCCAAATAAAATTCACTTGACCATCTGATTTTCGTTTTTATCCCTAGTAACTTGTTTATAGATGTTATAAACTTATAATTAACTTCACTTAAAAATTTTTCTTTACAATTAAGATACAATTCCTCAAAAAATTCTTTGTATTCTTTAAAATATTTTGCTTTGGAGTAACTGTGAAGTAATGTTAACCAATGTTTTTTATTCCATTTGTTATCAGCTATTATTACCTCTTTTATTTTTTGAAAATACTTGCCCTTTACTTCAACCGGTATAGTTAACCATATTAATCCATTTGGAGCTTTTATTATGTTTCTATTTCTCCAATCTCTTTTTGTGTATTGCACGTCATCAAGAATAACAAACTCGTCAACCATATTAATAACATCAAAGTAACCCTTCCAAGGTATATAATTTGATTGAATAATAGCTATTTTTTTCATAATATATTTAATCTTGTTCTAGTATAGCTAATCCAAAACCTGTTTTACCGTATTCATTACCATTATACAGCATATAAACATCTCCTTTATGTTCAAAAACAAAAGGATAACAAATCATTTCACTATCCCATCCTTCTTTTTCTACATCAATACCACTTTCATCTAATTCTAATTCCCATTTTATTCCATCTCTACTTCTAGCATATCCAATTCTATATTTCTTAAGAGGAGAACCTCTATAAGAAAAAAACATATGATAAACTTTAAAATTATCAACATAAACTGTTGGTTTAGAAAAAGCTTGAGCTACTCCTAATTCATAAGGTATAGCTATACCATGTTTTTGCCAAACTATACCATCTTTTGATGTAGCATACTTTATTACATGTACCATTTCTCCATTTTCACTTACCCAGCTAATGGTGGATCCGTACCACATTTTGTAAATTCCATCATCCTGCATAACCCAAGAATAAGATAAGCTTATAGGATCCTCTCTATCAAGTGCCATATAAACATTATTAGGATCTAGTTTTAGGTTATCAAGTTTATGATTTAATCTAAGTCTTCCGATTTGACCATACCAATGTTTTCCTTCTTCAATTTTCCACCCCATAAACTGAATATAATATTTATCCTGTATGGTATAAATGTTTCCAATACTTACTCCATGGCTATAAAAACTGTCATTATTACCAAATGTAAAAATTGAAGCTTTACAAATATTTACAACTTTCCTCTTAATTATATCTATATCAACAAATCCCACCGATGATTTATTATCCTTATTTCTTCCATTAAAAAAAATTCTAAATATATCTTTATCCAAGTTAATGGCAACAGGATTAGAAGCATGAGTTAGTAAATAATCATCTATGGGTATAGGATGATAAATTCTTCCCAATTTTTTCCAAATCATTTTTTAATTTACCATATATCATATTCTCTTTAATTTGTCGCTTGTAATATTTGCAGGTTCTGTACGTTGCGAAATAAAAACTTGATTATCTTCGGTACTTGATAAAATTATTGCTCCAGCACCTATAACATTAAATTTACCTATCTTTATGTGATCTCTTAATGTAGCATTTACACCAATAAAAGTATTCTGACCTATTTCACAACCACCAGAAATAACAACATGAGAAGTAACAAAACAATTTTTTCTAATTGTAGTATGGTGACCTATATGATTACCACTCCATAAAATACAATTATCTTCAATAGTAACAAAAGGTTGAATAGTATTATCTTCAAAAATAAAACAATTTTCCCCAATTTTTACATTAGAAGCCACAGTTGCACTAGGATGTATATATGTTATACAACTATACCCTTTTTTCTTTGCTTCCAAGAATTTTTGCTCCCTTATCATATTTAGCTTTGAATACCCAACCGCTATGAACATTTTCACACTCTCACAACTAAAATATTTCTCTATATCTTCAAAAGGTAAAACAGGTAATCCATAGATTTTATCTTCCTTTAAATATTCTCTATCAACAGTAAAAGCAACAACTTTATACTCTTTACTTTCAGATAATAAAAAATAGATAACCTCAGCAAGCTCACCTGTACCAAAAATTACTACCTCCTCCATCCTAACCCCTCACAACCATCTATTTATGAGCATAAAAATTATTATACTTTGCATATTCCAAATTTTTAACTCTAGCATCACAACCCTTTGTATATATTTTCCTTATAATTGCATTTGGTCTTCTTTTAACTTCAAGAAAAATTTTTGATATATAAATACCAACTACTCCTATAAATAAAATAATTATTCCCCCTAAAAACCAGATAGAAACCATTATAGAACTCCATCCTGCAATATCAACACCATAAAAAATTTTTCTATAAATTATCCATAAAGCGTATAAGAAAGAAAAAATACATATAAAAAGACCAATGTAAAAAATAATATATAAAGGGAAAGCAGAGGAAGAAACTATAGAAGTAATAAAAATAGAGACTTTTTTTGGGAGAGTATAATTAGTATTTCCCCTGTACAACTTTCTTATCGCTAACTCCTTTTGTTTAAAACCTGTCATTGACAATAAAACAGCTAAAACCATTTCCCTCTCCCTATAAGAAATAAGTGCATCTTTGTAATTTTTCTTCATAAGCCTACAAGTAGTAAAGTTTCTTGGGATCTTAACATCAGCAATTTTATTGTATATCCAGTAAAATATCTCACCACTTAATTTTTCAAACCAATTTCCTTTTCTTTTTTCCTGTACTCCATAAACTACATCTATATCATTATCTTTTTGCATTTCTTCCCAAAACTTAGCGAGAAGCTCTGGTTCCTCCTCCAAATCAACATCTATCAAGAAAATATATTCACCCCTAGCAAGAGAAAGCCCCAGCATAATAGCTTTATGATGACCAAAATTTCTCGAAAGTTCCACAACCTTCACTTTATCATCAACATTACATAAATTAATAGCTTTATTTAAGCTATCATCAGGGCTACCATCGTCAACAAAAATAATCTCATAATCGTCAGTTATTTTTCTTGCCTCCTTAGTTATTCTTTGATAAAACTCATCTATATAAGGAGAAGAATTATAAAGAGTAGTAACTATTGAAAGAATTGGCCTGCTTTTTGTCATAAATTCTTATAAAATATCTTCTTTCTCCATATTTATTTTCCTCTTAATAATCCTTATCTCTATACTTTTTCCAAGTTAAATCAGTTATTTTTTACTTGATTTTCTTTCCAAATTTTTGTATATTTCTTCTTAACTTCATCTAAACTAATATCACTATTAAACACATCATTAAGGAAATTTTTAAAAATGCTACTTCTTAAAGTAGGATCCGGTATAACATCGTAAAAATATAAATCAAAAACCCTAGAATTTGGAAATATTTTTAACATCTGAATTTTAACCTTCTCCATTAACTTATCATCATCTTTAAAATTATAATTACCGGAAACACTTGGAACAACAGGAACCATTTTAAAAAATTTATTCTGATTCTCAAAATTAGTCAAAAATTTTATAAACTTTATCGCTTTATCATATCTTTCCTTATCTTTATTATCCAACACACTTAAACTCATCACCGTTACAGGGTAATTCTTAAAAGGAAAAGGTAAAACATCGGTATTTTCATACAACTTAGGATCCTCTTTTTTTATTCTATACAAAAACTGAGGACCTATTAAAATTGAAGCCACTTTCCTATCCTTATACATAGAATAAGCTACTTCCACCGAAGAAACCCAAAAACCTGAAGGTAAATAATCTTTATAGTCCCTTAAAATTTTAAAAAATTGCATAGTATCATCGTTAAAAGGATCATAAGGATCGGATATTAACCCTAACCCAAGCATGTCTTGTTCAAACTTTAAAAATGGATAAAATCCATATACCCCCTTCTCCTCCTTTATACTCTTAACAAGTGAAAAAAAACCCTTATAATCATTTATCTTCAAACTAGAAAAATCAAAAATTTCCTTGTTATAAACAATCATCTTCGTAGAAGAATACCAAGGAATAGTTATCAATTTACCATCTATTTTACAACCCTCAATTAAATTAGAATGATAATTTTTAAATTCATCTTCATAAAGGATACTAATTACTTTCTTCTTGTATAAACCTGCAGCAAGCAAAGGATTAACATTTACAACATCAGGAGAAAGCTCAGTGCCATAATTTGTCAGTATTTTTTGATAAATAGCATCCAGCGGATAATCCTGCCACTGCACCTTAACACCATATAACTCCTCAAAATTTTTGATAACACTTTCAATATACTCAGTAAAATAAGGTTTCAAAGAGGAAGTCCAAAAAATAATTTTTTCACTACCCTGCTTACTGGTACCACATCCCCAAAAAATAAACACAACAAGCAAAAGAAAAATAAAAAAATTAACCCGAAAATTCAAAATTTTTTGATTTATCGTTTTCTCTATAAACGTAGTAATTAATGAATTTTTTAACATATTCTTCAACCCTCCTGTAATGATCCCTTATACTTTCGGTATTTTTACCTTTAAAATCCCTTCCACTTTTGAAAATAAAAGGTACGGGAAATTCCTTTATGTTATCAGTAAAATTTAGCAAATCTATCCATAAATAAATAGGAAAATCATAAGAAAAACATACCCCTTCTTTATTCTTGTATGAAGATAATTTGTTAAAAATCCATAGTAAAAGTTCCTTATCATAAATCCTAAAACCACAAAAAAAATCCGTAACACTAACATTGTAAAAAAATCTTAATAAATCCACCATTTTTTTGTTAATCATGTACCTAAAAACATTTTTTTCATTCACTTTAAAACTGTTATAAGAATACCTCGTTCCAGTTACAAATGTATACTTTTTAGATAAACTAATAAAAATAGGTATATAGCAAGGTAGATGCTGAAAATCACAATCTATTGTTAAAACTTTATCATATCCCTTAACAATTGCAAATTCAAAACCCTTTAAAAGATTATCCCCATAACCTAAATTAGATTCATTAAAAATTATCAAAAATCTATCTCTTAATGAAGAAAGCTCTTTACTTATAAACAAAAGTAAATCTCTAGTACCATCATTAGAATAATCATCCATAATCAAAAGATGACAGCAATTATCAACATAATTCAAAACGTTGTAAATAAAAGAAATTATATAATTTCTTTCATTATAAACTGGGCAAATAACTAAAGTTTTCATAATTTAAAAGTTTTCATAATTTAAGCTAGATTTTAAAACTATCCAAAAACAAACCTTCTTTAATTCAATTCAAAATTTACAATATAACTACCCTTTATTTCATCAATAATCAATTTATCAGTTTTCTTAACTATTTCATAATCTCTTAGCTCTTTCTTAGCTAAATCCAAAAATACTTTTATATCATCAATTGGAAAATCTTGAGTATATACAGTTTTATAGTGTACAGGAAAAACTATTTTAGGTCTAGCTTTTTTAATCAATTGGACACTTTCCTTAGAGGAAATGGTAAAAAATCCTCCAACAGGTATAAATAAAACATCACTATTAACTATTTTATTAAGTTGTGAATCATTTAACATATGCCCTAAATCTCCTAAGTGTACAATCTTATACTTCTTGCCACTAAAATTAGCCTCGATAATTACAATAGAATTTAATCCTCTCTCTTTACCTTGCTTTTTATCATGATATACCCCTAATGAATAAACTTTTAGCCCTCCTGATTCATAATTTATATAATTCCAGTCTTTACCCTCATTTTTAGTTCCAACCAAATAAACAATTTTATTTTTTAAACAAAAATCATAAATGTCCTTATTAAAATGATCAAAATGATCATGTGTACTTATAA
>JBKBIY010000049.1:0-9015 GCA_046294045.1 bacterium
AAACGTAGAATAGTTCTAAGATCTGATTGGATTTCCTGAAGCTTTTTTTCTATATCGTTTAAAATACTTTGCTGTTGCTCTAGTTTTTGTATATAATCTTCTAACTGCTTTAGATTGATACTTGTTTTTTGATGCAGCCTAGAAAACTCAGGATCATTTATTATTTCCTCTATTTGTGAATAATCGTTAGCATTATGAAGTACTTTTTTAATTGAATTGATTAGTTCTTGAATTTTTTCAAGATTAAGTGACAGATCTTTTAGGAAAGTTAATTCTTTTAGTAAATCCGTATTAAAGTTAAAATCAGAGTATTTTAAATATCTTTTTAGAGAATCTATTAGTTTTCTTTGTTTATCAAAATTTTTTAGAATGTTGTTAAATTCTTCGAGAAGGTTATAGAGTTTTTCAAGAGAGTTAAAGAAGTTTTCTTCGGATTTATCGCGGATTTGGTAATAAGTTTTTTGTATAAGTTTTACGAAATCTTGTTTTGAAGAAAGGAAACCTTGAATTTCGGATTTTTGGGAAGCAAGTTCTTCAATTTTTGTTTTTAAGTCATTTTGGGTTTCGGTTTCAGATTCTATCCTGGATTCGCAGTAATTCAGTTCTTTTTCGATTGATTTTATATCTTTTTCAGTTTGTTTAATTTTCTCTTTTATTTTTTCTAGATTTTTTTTATTTTGCTCTATTTCATTTGTTTTTTGTAATATTTTTTGGTCAGATTCCTGTAGTTGCTTGTTTATAAAATTATGTTGTTGTTCACTTAGTATAGAAGAACAAACAAGACATTTAGTTAGTTTTTTTTCTTCGGTAATTTTTTGAATTTCCAGTACTTTATGTTTTATTTCTAACCTTCCTTGTTCTTTGGATATTAGATCTTCAATTTTTTTTAATTCTTCTTCAAGATTTTCCATTTCTTTTTGTTTTTTGAGATATTTTTGTTCCAAATTTTCTTTATTTTTTTTATTTTCTAGAAGTTTTTCAAGGCTTTGCTTTTTTCGTTCGCTAAGTTCTTTAATTTCTTTTTCCAGATTTATACCAATTCTTATTTTATATATTAATTCTTCCAGAATATCCTTAGCAAAGTGATAAGAATCGGGATGATTTAGATTTTCCAAAAAATTCTGGATAATTGGAAAATCTCTTAAATTTTTGTAATCGTAATTTAAAGCTTGTTTTTCCTTTTCAATCTCTTGGTATTCACCGTAAAGATACTTAAATTGAGTGGACAACGAGTTATACAATTGTTTTAATTCATCGTAATATAGAAGATTATTTATACTAAGTTCATCTTCGGAAAGAGTTTTTAAGTATTCTTCGATTCCCACTAAATTTGAGCATGTCTTTTTAATCTCATCAAAAAATATTTGATATATATTAATTGTTTGATTTATTTGCTGATAAATTTTATGTATTTTGTCAAGATGTGGAAATTTTTGAATTTCCTCTTGTTTTTCTTTAAGTTCTTTTTGTTTATTCTGTATATCATTTTTTATGGATTCCATTTGATATTTAAGAGTGGTATATTCCTCTTTAATTTTGTTTTTAATTTTTTCATAGATGTTAAGATTAAGCAGTTCAAGAATTAGTTTTTCTCTTTCACTTTGTCTAAGGTAAAGAAATTTGTCAAAAGCGTTCTGAGGTAGAAATATGCTTTTGGTAAATGATTGATAACCTTCTTTGATATTTGTTAATCCTAGGATTTTACAAATTTTTTCTTCATATTCTTTAACTTTAGCTGCTAGTACTTGGTTATCTGTTCTTAGTTCTACCGTTTGTTCTGCTTTTGTTTCCCCTTTTTTTCTTTTGAATTCAACCACTCTTGTGATGTAGTATTTTTTATCCAGAATGAGTTCCGCAGTTACTTCGGTTTGTAAATACTGACTTTTTTTATTTGTTTCATTTTTAGGCATTATGTATTCAAGTTGGAATTCGGAATTGTCGTATCTAGGAATTTTTCCAAATATTGCAAATGATATAGCTTCAAGGATAGTAGTTTTTCCTGATCCGGTAGGACCAGAAATTAGGAAAAACCCAGACTCCGGAAAAACTATCTCTGTTCTATCAAAATAGCTAAGAAAATTCTTTAAAACTAATCTCTTTATAATCAAGTTTTTTTAAATTTTTTCAAATTTTTTCAAATTTTTTCAAATTTTTAAGGTATGTAATACATTGGATTAGGTAGTTTAATTATTTTTTCGCTATATCCTCCAACTAAATCTGACCACTGATCCCCTACATTTAAAATTATTTTGTAACCCTGAGATTCTATTTCTTTTCTACAGGAAGTTTTATATTCCGTTGTGCTCATTTTGGAGTTTATTGGTTTAAAGAATATTTTTTTCCAGCTATGATAACCTTCTTTTTTAAGGTTAATTACGGTAGGATCCTCTTTTAATTCCTCCGTTAATTGATTTCTACCTGTTATTATGAAAATGCTTATATTCAGTTTTTGACAGAGGTTATACAATTTAAGAGAAGGTTTTATACTTTTTGCTTTTGATTGTCTTACCCATTCCAACCAAGTTTCTTTATTATATCCAAAATCGTAAAGATATTCATACTCTAGGTTTGATAGCAAGGTTTCATCAATATCAAATACAACGGCTAAATTTTCTTCAGCTTTTTTCATCCTAACTCTTTCATAAAGATATTCTATAGCCTGATTAATTTGATTTTCTATGTCCCTTTCATAGCTACCAGATTCTATGTAGCTTCTAATGGATTGTTTTAGAATTCCTAAATTAGGTGGCTCAGGTATGCTTTGTATTTTAGCAAAAACAAAATTAGCTAAAACGAAGACTAAGGAAACTAAGAGAGTTTTTACGAGTTTCATAAAAATAGTTTTCAAAAATTTCCTTTTTTTACCTTCCTAAAATTTACTTCTAAATTTACCTTTAAATCTACCTTTAAAATGCAACTTTAAAATGGGTAAATGTAAAATTATCAAGGAAATTTTATAAGCCTTGAAGAATTCATATATAAGATGTTTAAATATTTGGATGAAAGATATGTGGAATTTTTTGTCAAATCTTTAAGATTGTCAGGTTTAGCTGTTGAGTTTTCTAAAGATTCAAAAAAGAATTGTCGGGAAATAATTTTGGTTAGTAGAGAGACAAAACCTAATTTAGTGTTTTTGAATTTAGAAAACAGGAAATTTTTGGTTAATGCAGCAAATTACTGTCATAAATCCATTAAATTCTACTTACTAAACTACATTCTTAAACAAAAAATTCTAGAAAAAATAAGTAATGAAAGAAAACTTTGAAGTAATTAAAGAAAAAATCACGGAAGCTTATGAATCGGGTAATTATGATTTTATAGAGGACCCCCATTTTTTTGATGAGATAAATATTCCAATCATAGCAAAAGCTCTTAACTCCATCGATGATTGGCAAATAATAAAATCCTTTCTTCTAAAGTTATCCATTAATCAAGTAGCTACCTTGCTACCAGAACTTGATAACAATATAATAGAAAGAGCTTTTGAAGAAATAAGTCCTCAAAAAATCATTACAATAATAACAGAACTTGATGAAGAAGAAGCGGCAGAAATAATAGAACAGCTACCCGAAAATATAAAAGAACAAGTTATCTCCAATCTAGACCCTTCAGAATACACCAAAATAAAAGAATACCTTAAATATGCAGAAGATACAGCAGCTAGATTAACCACCAAAAGCTTCCTTAAAATCTACCCCTACTATACCATCGGAGAAACCTTAGAAATAATAAGAAAAAAAAACGAATTAAATGATTTACCCGATTTTCTTAATTATATCTATGTTGTAGACAGTGAAAATAAGCTAATTGGCGTAATTTCTCTAAAAGAATTAATCATTTCCAAACCTTACGTCCAAGTTAAATCCGTAATGTCTAAAAACATAGTTAAAGTAAATGCTAACGCTGACAAAGAAGAAGTAGCAAAAATGCTAAGAGATTACGACATACTTGCAATACCCGTAGTTAACGGTAATAACGAACTTATAGGAATTATAACACACGATGATATAATCGAGGTTATATTTGAAGAATATTCCGAGGATATTTTAAAAACCGGTGCTGTACAATCTTTCGAAGAAAGCTATATCCAATTAACTCCTTTTGAATTAGCTTCTAAGCGAGCAGTATGGCTAGTATTACTATTTCTTGCTTCCTCACTTACAAGTAACGTTATCTCACACTTTGAAGACACAATCCAAAAATATGTCCAACTATCCTTTTTCATTCCTTTACTAATAGGTACAGGTGGTAATGCAGGCTCACAAGCAGCTTCCACCATCCTTAGATCACTAGCCCTTAATGAACTATCCGAAAAAGACATCTTCTACATTATTAAAAAAGAACTAAAAACCGCTTTATTACTAGGTTTGCAAATAGGTATCATAGCTGTGATATATGTACTAACAATGGGAGTATTTGTATTGAAAATAAACTGGAAAATAATACCAGTTGTTGTTATTTCCCAGATTTTAATAGTATTATGGGCTACGGTTATTGGTTCAATCCTTCCCTTAATAGCTAAAAAAATGAAAATAGACCCAGCTGTAATGTCTACGCCCTTTATAGCTACCTTTGTAGACGCAACAGGATTAATTATTTACTTCTTAACAGCTAAAACACTCCTAAATATATAACTAATGTTTATTTTATCTAAAGTTTATTCTATCTAATAACTTGATACAAAATTTACAAGATTAGCCTCACCAAGCTCTTCCAGTAATCTAATCATTGACACCTGGTTATCCGTTACTACAATATTCATTTTTGTCTTGTCTTTGCTTAGGATCCCTATACTTGTTTGAGGAATAGATTTTAGTTTTTCATTTTTTGACAAAACCCTGTTTTTCTCGGTTAAATTTTTACCTCTGGTTATTAATTCCACTTCTTTGGTATTTATCTTGATTATGGTACTTTGAGTAAGAATAACTACAAAAGTATCATATAATTCATTTATGTTTTCAACTATTAATAAATTATCATCATCTTTAAGAGAGGCTATTTTAACTCCTTTGGCGTTTTTGGAATATTCTGGTATTTCTTCAGCTTTTACTTTAAAAAGATATCCTTTTTCGGTTACTCCTAAAATTAGGTTTTCTTTGTGGATCGGAATAACTTTTATAACTTCATCATCTTCGTCCAGTTTTATATAGGTACTAATTCGGTTTGTATCGAGTAATTCTTTGGTGTTAATAATTTTTGCTATACCTTTTTTGGTAGCCGCAAGTAGGTAAGGGAATTTAGAAATTTTACGAGTAGTTATTAATAAAATAGCTTTTGTGTTATCAGAAGCTTTGAAAAATCGAGGTACAAATATCGAACTATCTATCATTTTACTTACGTTTAAAAGGGAATATTTGCCATTTGATAAGAAAACTAATATTTTGTTTTGCGAACTGGTTTCTAAAATAGAAGTGACATAATTATAATTACTTAAATTTGTAAGTGCCTTTTCTTTGTTTGAAACTTTGAAAAAGTAAATATATCCATTGGAAAAAGAAAATATTGATAAATCTTCAACGATTTGGGGTTTTTCTATTTTTACCTCCTTGAAATCATCAGAAGAGGATATATAGGTTTTTCTTTCAATAGCATACTTATTTTTAAGATAAATCAGCTCCTCTTTAAGAATTTCGTCAAGTTTATGGGGATTATCAAGAATTTCCGATAATTCTTGAATTTTAAGTAAATTTTGATTATATTCATTAATAAGTTTATTAATTTCAAGTTTTGTTAATCTATGTAATTGAAGATTGAGGATATATTCAGCTTGTTTATAACTTATTTGTAAAAGTGAAACCAAATTGAAAGCAGCAGATTTATAATCGTTACTTGTTTTTATTATTTCTATAACTTTATCTATGTTTTTTGTAGCTTTGATAAGAGCTTTTAAAAGAAAGGTTTTCTTAGAAATATTTTCAAGAATAGTTTTCGTTTTCCTTTTAATTACATTTTTTCTATGATTTATGAAACTTTGAAGAAGTTCAAGAATTGAGTATTGTTTTGGGATATAACCATCAACAGCTATAAAAGCACAGTAGAAAGTCGTCCTAAATGATGTAAAATTTCTCAAATAATTCAATATTTGCTTTTCATTATATGGGTTTTTAAGTTCTAAGAGAATTTTTATCTCTTGATTATTGCTCTGATCTATAACATCGGTGACGTCTGGAATTTTTTTCTCTTTTATTGCTTCCGCTATCTCTTTTACAATTTTAGATTTATTAACCGAGTAAGGTATCTCATAAATAACAAAGTAGTCTTTTTTATTTATATTTTCTATTCTGTATTTTCCTTCGATTTTAAGTATTCCTTTTCCTGTAGAGTAGATTGATTTAATTATTTTGGAGGTATAGACTATTCCACCTGTGGGAAAATCAGGTCCTTTAACTATTTCCAAAATTTCTTTTATTGATATGTTAGGATTGTCAATTATTTTCATACAGGCATCACATATTTCTCCAAGATTATGTGGAGGTATGTTTGTAACCATCCCAACTGCTATTCCATTTGAGCCGTTAACAAGCAAATTAGGGAAAACGGAAGGTAATACAATTGGCTCCTTTTCAGTTTCATCAAAATTTGGTCTAAAGTCAACGGTATCAAGTTCTATATCCTGTAACATCAATAGCCCTATTTCACTTAATTTAGCTTCGGTGTATCTGTAAGCTGCAGGCGGATCACCATCTATGGATCCAAAATTCCCTTGTCCCCATATTAAAGGGTAATTCATAGTAAAGTTTTGAGCCATTCTAACCAAAGCTTCGTATACCGAGCTGTCCCCATGAGGATGATATTTACCTATGACTTCTCCTACAATTGTAGCACATTTTTTAAAACCTGCGTTGGGAGTTAGATTTAAATCGTACATAGCATAAAGAATTCTTCTTTGAACAGGTTTTAAACCATCTCTTACATCAGGCAAAGCCCTCGATAATAACACACTTAAAGAGTAATCTATATAGCTATCTTTTATTTCCTCCGTAAAATTGGTCTCCAATATTTTTGACATAGCTTCCCCTGTTTTGATTTTTTTGATAAATTTTGTCTTAAACTTTCCACATAGAAAGATCTTGTAAAATTTGTGTTTGCTTAATTTTTACACCAGAGTATTGAGTATTTTTATATTTTTCAAAAAGTGTTGATATGATTTTTTCGTCAAGTATTGGGTGATATTTTTCTTGCCAGCTAGGTAAAAATTCTTGGATAAATTCTGTATGTATTTCCCCTTCCTGAAAAGGTTTGGATTGAATTATGTCAAGTAATAAATTTTTATTTGTTTTTATAGGTAGGATTGTAAGATTTTTAAGAGCGTATATCATATTATTTATAGCTTCTGTTCTGTTTTTTCCTTTAGTGATTACTTTACATAGTAATGAGTCGTAGTAGGGTGTTATTTCTATACCTTCTTCTATGAAGGTGTCTATTCTGATATTTTGAGGGTATTCAAAGACGAGAATTTTACCGGTATTTGGAGCAAAATTATTAAGTGGATCTTCGGCGGTTATTCTACATTCAATGGAGTATCCATTAAATTCCACATTTTGTGGTACTTTTTCGCCAAAAGCTATTTTATACTGAAGTTCTACCAAATCCAAGTCGGTGATCATTTCGGTTACTGGGTGTTCTACTTGTAGACGGGTATTAACTTCGAGGAAATAGAATTTACCGTCTTTAAAGATAAATTCTACGGTTCCGGCATTGTAATATCCTACTTTTTGTGCTATTTTTATTGCAGCTTGTGCTATTTTTTCTTGCATATCTTTATCAAGAGGTGGAGCTTCTTCTATTAATTTTTGGTGTCTTCGCTGGATTGAACATTCCCTTAAGTTTAGGTGTATCACATTACCATGTAAGTCTCCAAATATTTGCGCTTCTATATGTCTTGGTTTTTCGAAAAATTTTTCGATATACGTTGTATCATCTTTAAAAGCTTCCATAGCTTCTCTTTTGGCTGCTTGAATACTTTCAAAGAGTTGATTAGGTGTGTATACGATTCTTATTCCTTTACCTCCTCCTCCTTTTGAAGCTTTAATCATGACAGGGAATCCCAGTTCTTTACAATATTTTTCTATTGTTTCGGTGGGTGTTGAGTGTTGTATTTCTATTGAGGGAGGGGTAGGTACTCCTGCTTCTTCTGCTATTTTTTTGGAAAGCACTTTATCTCCAAGTGTTTCAATAGCTTTTGGGCTTGGTCCAATGAATGTTATGTTATTTTCTTGACAAGCTTTAGCGAAGAGGTAATTTTCGGATAAGAATCCGTACCCTGGGTGTATGGCATGACATCCTGCCTTTTTAGCGGTTTCTATTATTTTATCTATATCCAGATAGCAGTTATATTCTCCTAAGTTATAGCTTTCATTTGCCATTCTAACATGCGGTGAATTTTTATCTGCTTCTGAGTAAATGGCAACAGTGTAAACACCAATTTTTTTAAGAGTTCGTATTATTCTAACTGCTATTTCTCCTCTATTTGCAATTAAGACTTTTACCATATAATTTATAGATTCAACATTTAAATAAGTTTAACCTTTTAGGTAGGATTTATAAGAGTATTTGAGAATATAGTATAGGGATGGGGAGGGATGGCCGAGCGGTCGAAGGCGGCGGTCTTGAAAACCGCAGTGGGTTTACAACCCACCGGGGGTTCGAATCCCTCTCCCTCCGCCACGTACCCTTCCCCGTTATCTTCATCCCACTAACCTACAAAATCCTATCTTCAAAAAACAATAAATTTATCATACAATCAGGTAGCAAAATTTTCAAAAAATACTCTAAAACCTTTAAAAAAGCTTTTTACCAAATCTTTAGAAAAAAAATAACTCTCAGGATAAAGGAATAATTTTACTAATTGTCAAAAATAAAAATAGGTATCGAAAAGATAAATAAGATAAATAAAGGGTAAAGTAAGGTGATGGTATGATAGAACAAAGAATGAAAGATGAATTAGCAGAGATCCTTATAAAAAAAGAATTTTTAACAAAAAAACAACTTGAAAAAGCTCAAAAAAAAGCAGAA